>NZ_JBSREC010000095.1:0-28805 GCF_055145805.1 Methanomicrobium sp.
CGGAGACTGCATCCCTATAAATCTATAATCTGTTTTTAGAATTTTTTTAATTACAGACAAAAAATATTTCTTGTCAACCACAAAATAAAATAAGGTTGACATAGATGTACGGCAATGATAAAAGAACACAAATAATATCACAGACAGCTTTTTTTATCGCACTCATAGCCATTGGTAGTTTTATTGTCATACCTATGGTACCTGTACCTATAACACTTCAGACTCTTTTTGTCCTGCTATGCGGATGCATTATGAAAAGATATGCGGTAATTCCCACAGTACTTTATGTTTTTTTAGGAACTCTGGGACTTCCTGTTTTTCATCAGTTTACATCAGGTCCGGGTATTCTGTTAGGTCCTACAGGAGGATATCTGATAGGATTTATAGTAGCAGCAGCTATCGTTGGAATATTCTATGAAAATAAAAACAAAATAATCAGATTATCGGGACTTATATTTGGAACCGTGGCAATAATACTCTGCGGTGTTTTATGGATCTCTTTCTCTACCGGAATTACACTTACTGATGCTGCACTGATAGGAGCTCTGCCCTTCATTATTGGAAGTGTAATAAAAATTGCACTTGCATATACAATTGCTGAAAGGATAGAAGATAAAAATGATTGATCTGTTTCATATCCGTCATGGAATTCTTATTATAGACAGACTCTCCCTGCCAGAGGGTCATACCTGTATAATAGGAGAGAATGGTAGTGGCAAGAGCACACTTCTCAGACTTTTATCAGGGACAGAACTGCCTGAAAAAGGAGGGATAATATCAGATGAAAATGAAATCAGGAATATTAATACAGGTTATGTTCCGGAGTTTCCGGACAGGAATATAATTTTTGAGGATGTATTTGACGAAATAGCATCTCCGCTTAGATTCTCATGGACAAAACCTGAAATAACCAATAATAAAACTGTTCAGACAGCAGAAATGATAGATATATCACATCTTCTAAAAAGAAAAACAAGAAATCTTTCAGGAGGAGAAAAAGCCTTTGTTTCACTCGCAGTTGCCCTCGTATCTCTACCTGAAATACTTGTTCTTGATGAACCGGACTCTCATATGGATTCTGAAACATCCAATAAATTTCAGACATATTTAAAGAACTCCAAAATTAGCCATATAATCCACTGTACACAGGATATGGATATCGCAGAAAAAGCTGATTTTTTAATATTCATGGAAAAAGGCGAGATTAAATATTCAGGAACGCCGGATTTTGTCTTTGGAAATCTGTTAAATACACCATTTTTACCTTTATCAAGGAGGATTGCAGAACTTGTCTAAGATAATTCTTAGAGCTTTAACCTTAAAAAGAGACCAATTTGAACTTTTTTCCGAAGGTGTCTTTGAAGAGGGAGTTCACATAATTACAGGAAAAATTGGAAGCGGCAAAACAACGCTCTCTTTAGCACTTGCAGGACTTATTAAGTCAGAAAAGGGAGCTATAGAGTATCAAAATCTTGAAAAAATTCTGCTTTCAATGCAGTTTCCGGAATATCACCTGACAAAAATAACAGTCGAATCAGAGATCAGATCCTGGAACCTGAATCCGACAGACATCCTTGAGGCCACAGATTTACAAGGAAAAGAAAATTATGACCCCGTAAGACTTTCAAGAGGAGAACTAAAAAGGCTTCATCTTGCCTGTATTCTGTCCAAAAAATCAGATCTTCTTATTCTGGACGAGCCCTTCAGCACGCTTGATCCCGTCTGGAAAGAGAAAATCTGCAAAAATCCTAATATTAGAAAAAAAATCACCATTATTTTTACTCACGAAAAGTCCGTTCTTCCCAAAGCAGATTTTATCTGGGAAATACAAGATGGAAAACTAAAATTTCTTGGTCAGGTTCCAGACTGTATTAAAGAATGGGGAGACGCACCGGAATATATTAAAATTGCTTTAAAAAAAGGGGTGATTCCAAAAAACATCAGATTTGAAGATACTATGGAGGCATTATGCAGGATGCAAGACTAAAAGTAATTACAACACTCCTTCTCTCAACATCTGCATTTTCAGGTATTTTTAGTGCAGGACTTGTTTTTTTTTGGTGGCTTTTCTTTTCAAAAAGAAAAAAATCGCTTCCTTCTGCTAAATTATTTATAGGATTTTTCATCCTGACTGCTGCAGTTTCATTATTAATGGAAGCAAGAGGACTCCCCGGTTCTTCTTATTTCATACGGATGACTGTAATCATTCTCATAGCAGGATGGGCATATATGGAAATATCCTCTGCTGATATGCTTAATGTGATGACATGGACACTTGGAAATAAAACAGGATTTGAACTTGGACTGATCGCAGGTTTATCACTTAACCGGATTAAACAGATATCAGATGATTATTCAATGGCAAAAATGGCTTTTATTATAAAAAATCCTGAATTCAAATGGAAAGAATTTATTCCCATTATAGGAAACATCCTTATCTGGTCACTAAAAGAATCCTCCGAACAGGGAAAAATTCTGGCATTGAGGGGATATACAAGAGGTGGCAGTATGCTCCCCTCATTTAGCAAATCCAAAAAGGATATTATACCTGCATTTCTTTCAATTGTGATATTTACATTCTCCTTTTTTTACTTAGTGACATATTTATAGTTCGGAAGAGATAGTCTATAGAGACTGAATAACCTTAATTATACCAATATTTAGACCGCCTTTTGGAGGTAATTTATGAGTGTGACCAATCCTGTGAAAATAACAGATACTACCCTAAGGGATGCACACCAGTCCTTAATCGCAACTCGGATGAGGACTGAGGACATGATCCCTACAGCCCGCGAAATTGACAAAATTGGTTTTTTTTCCGTTGAAGCATGGGGTGGGGCAACATTTGACAGCTGTATAAGATACTTAAATGATGATCCCTGGCAAAGGCTTACTGATCTAAAAGCTGTTTTAAAAAATACACCCATACAGATGCTTTTACGCGGTCAGAATCTTGTGGGCTACAAACATTATCCTGATGATGTAGTCCAAAAATTTATAGAAGCTGCAGGAAGAAATGGTGTGGATATATTCCGTGTTTTTGACGCATTAAACGACATCAGAAACATGCAGAAATCAATGGAAGTTGTAAAGGATATAGGAGCGCACCTCCAGGGAACAATCTGTTATACAACAAGTCCTGTTCATTCCACAAAAAAATTCATTGAATTTGCAGAGGAGCTATACTCAAAGGGAAGTGATTCAATATGCATAAAAGATATGGCCGGACTGATTATGCCTCTTGCTACAGGAGAATTAATTTCCGGGATAAAGGATACAATTGATATTCCTGTAAATCTCCATTCACACTCTACAAGTGGGATTTCACCTATGAGTTATCAGGCTGCAATAGAAGCAGGTGTTGATATACTTGATACTGCAATGTCACCTTTTGCAATGGGTACCTCACAGCCGCCAACAGAAAGTGTTGTTGCCAGCCTTAAAGGGACAAAACGAGATACAGGAATTGATCTTATAGCCCTTAGAGAAGTTAAAAATCAGTGCCTCCTGATAAGAGAAAAATATACAGGACTTATTGATCCAATCTCAGAAAGAATTGACAGTGATGTTCTCATATATCAGCTTCCGGGCGGGATGATCTCAAATCTTGTTTCCCAGTTAAAAGAACAGAATGCTCTTGACAAACTGGAAGCAGTACACAATGAAATTCCCCACGTCAGAGAAGACCTGGGATATCCTCCTCTTGTAACTCCGACAAGTCAGATAGTAGGGACACAGGCTGTATTAAACGTAATTATGGATGGCGAAAGATATTCAAATGTTACGCAGGAAGTTAAGGATTATGTAAGAGGTCTTTACGGAAAACCACCAGGTATAATCTCAGAAGAAATTATAAAAAAAATAATCGGAGATCAGACTCCTTATCTGGGCCGTCCGGGAGATCTTCTTGAACCTTTATATGAAAAAATGTCTGAAGAGGCAAGGGAAAAGGGACTTGTCAAAAAAGACGAGGATATCTTAACCTATATACTCTATCCTGCAATAGCGCCTTCATTTTTAAAAGGAGAAAGAAAACCCGAGTCAATACCAAAACTCACATCAAAATATACTGCTCCTTCATCCGAAATACCAAGCTGTATGGAAGTGGAAGTTGATGGAGAAATATTTGCCGTCAGAATTTTGTCAGTAGAGGGAAGTGAGATTGAATCTGCAAGTTCTGTTGGTGCAAAGAGAATTCCACGTGACATTAAAGGCGGAGTCAAGAGCAATATGCAGGGCATGGTCTTAAAAGTCGAAACAAATATAGGTGCACATGTAAAACCCGGTGATACTCTGGTTGTCCTTGAGGCAATGAAGATGGAAAACCCGATCAAATCCACAAAAGAAGGAAAAGTCACACAAATTTTTGTGGATGCCGGCGATACTGTGCAAAACGGGGACGTTTTGCTGGTGATTGAATGAAATATTTCAATAAAATACTTATCGCAAACAGAGGCGAAATTGCGATCAGAATTATGCGGGCATGCAGAGAACTCGGAATTGAGACTGTTGCAATATACTCAGAACCGGATAAAAATTCTCTCCATGTAAAATATGCAGATGAAGCCTATCTTGTAGGCGAGGCCCATCCTTCTAAAAGTTATCTCAACAAAGAAAAAATAATAAAAACCGCCTGGCAGTCAGGAGCGGAGGCAATTCACCCGGGATATGGATTTCTTGCAGAAAATGCAGAGTTTGCAAAACTCTGCGAAGAAGAGGACATCACATTTATCGGGCCTTCATGGAAGTCAATTGATTTGATGGGTTCCAAACTGGGCTCAAAGCATATGATGGAAAAAGCGGGAGTTCCTGTTTTGCCATATACCCCTGACGGAGTCACCTCAATTGATGAGGCCAAAAAAATTGCAGAAAGAATAGGATATCCTGTAATTGTAAAAGCAAACGCAGGCGGGGGGGGAATCGGAATGCAGATTGTAGAAAATGAAGCAGGTCTGGAAGAAGCAATTGAAAAAGGAATGAGAATTGCTCAGTCTGCATTTGGAGATCCTACTGTATTTATTGAGAAATATCTGGTTAAACCGCGCCACATTGAATTTCAGGTTCTTTGTGATAAACAGGGCAACAGTGTTCATCTTTATGACAGGGAATGTTCAATTCAAAGGAGACACCAGAAACTTGTTGAAGAAGCCCCCTGCCCGATAATGACTGATGAATTAAGGGAAAAAATGGTGGAATCAGCACTCAAAGTCGCAGAAGAGTCAGGATATTACAATGCCGGCACTGTTGAATTTCTCTACTCAGATAACAAATATTATTTCATGGAGATGAACACCCGTCTTCAGGTGGAGCACACTGTAACCGAGATGATTACCGGAATTGATCTCGTCCGTCAGCAGATAAGAATAGCCGCAGGTGAAGATCTCTCTTTATCTCAGGATGACATATCCATCCACGGACATGCAATAGAATGCAGAATTAATGCAGAGGATCCTCTTAATAATTTTATGGCAGACCCGGGTAAGATAGTCAGATACAGATCACCTGGTGGGCCGGGAATAAGAGTTGATTCCGGAATTCACATGGGATACTCAATCCCTCCTATGTATGATTCAATGATTTCAAAACTTACTTCATGGGGTGTTGACAGGCAGGAGTCAATTGAAAGGACGAGAAGGGCAATATACGAATACGTAATTATTGGTGTAAAAACAACATTGCCACTTCATCATGCAATTATGAATAATAAAGAATTCATTGCCGGAAACACACATACCCACTTTCTCACTGAAGAACATATTAAAAAGAACCTTGCAAGGTTTTTACGTGAGGATGAGGCCAGAATGCAGACGCTTGCAGCATCACTAAGACATGGAAAACAGGCCGCGGCAATTACTGCAGCAGTTAACGTATATATCAAATCACAAAACCCGGATTCATAATAATCTGAATATTACTATTTTTCAAAATTTATTTTTTAAAATTGACAGTTATAAATTACTGTTGTGCGAATTACTAAACATGAAAAAAATTCTCATCCATGCCAGACATGAGGATTATGAAAAATTAAAACCTCTTATGGAAGATTATCAGCACATAGATGTTAATGAAAAAGACTATGTACAGATAACTCTTTTTGTTCCGGATGCCGGTGTAAACAATGCAATAGAGATTTTGAGACAGCCACTCGATCTGAGATATAAAGAAACACTGCTGGAAGTTTCATCTTCTGATTTTGTTATATCCTCATCATTATCACGGGCTGAAAAAAATGAAAAATCTCCTGAAAAAACTCCGGTTGAAAAACTTCTTGAAAGTGCCAGGGATTATGTGAAAATTGACTACTGGAGTATATCTCTGACTGCAATTGCAGGACTTATTGCACTTATAGGACTCTTCCTGAATAATGTCGCAATAATTATCGGTGCGATGCTACTGTCTCCAATTCTGGGCCCTATTCATTCATTTACAATTTATGCAGCACTTGGAAAAACAGATGAAGCAATAAGAAGCATAAAAGTCCTGATAATCCTTCTGGGATCAGTATTTCTTGTATCTGTCATAGCAACATACATAATTACCCTATTTATCTGGATTATGCCTTCTTCGATGATGGCAATAGAAATTACTCAGGAGATAATATCCAGAACTGATTCGAGTCCGATATACATTATTATGGCAATACTTCTTGGTCTGGCATCCATTATAGCATTGACAAGAGGTGCTGCGGAGTTCATCGCCGGAGTTGCCGTTGCAGCTGCACTTCTCCCGCCGATAGTTGTTGCAGGGATTACTCTTGTCATGTTACCTGAAAATGCAACAGGTTCAGTACTGCTTGTATTGGACAATGTTATCGGCCTTATTGCGGGTGCCCTTATAGCAACCCTTATTCTTGGAATTGCACCAAGAAAAACAGGTGATACAAAAATAGCAAAAAAATTTATTCAAAGGACTTCCATCCTTATTGTATTTTTAATAGTTTTTTTAAGCGTTATGTCATATATATTTTAGATTTAATTTTTCCATTCATCAAATATTTTTGCAAGAACCTCTATACCGGTTCTTATTACATCCTCATTCGCATTGGAGAAGTTTATCCTTGCAGTATTATCTCCTCCTCCGTCAACATAAAACGGGGTTCCGGGAAGAACTGCGACATTCTTTTCCATCGCTTTTTCAAACAATTTTTGAGAGGAGTAACCTTCAGGCAATGTAATCCATACGAACATTCCCCCTTCAGGATTTGTATGTAATATTTCTTCAGGAAACATCTCGTCCATTAAATCAGTCATAAGACGACATCTGGATTTGTATACTTTCTGAATTTTGGAGATATGTTCATCGATATCATTTGTCAGGAGATATTCTGAAATTATTCTCTGGCTGAGGTAATTTGAATGAAGATCAGATGCCTGTTTTGCAATCGATATTTTATCTATTATCTCTTCAGGTGCACAGATCCAGCCAAGCCTCATGCCCGGTGCTACAATCTTTGAAAATGAACCTGTTAATATTCCCAGTTCAGGGAGGTATTTTTTAACAGGCATCAGGGTTTCGCCTGAAAAATTTAATTCCCCATATGCATCATCTTCAACTAAAACTGTGTCGGAATCATATAGAATCTCTGCAACTTCTTTTCTTTTTTCATTGGAATACGTTATCCCGGAAGGATTTTGTGAATTTGGTATAGCGTAAAAAAGTTTTGGTATTTCTTCAGAGATTACGCTTTTTAGCTCTTCTGTATCCGGTCCGTCATCATACAGTTCTATAGGAAAAAATTCAGGTTCAAATATTGAAAAAGCCTGGATTGCGCCCAGATATCCCGGACGTTCAATTGCAACCGCATCGTTTTTGTCAATAAAAACCTTGCCCACAAGATCAAGACACTGCTGTGAACCATTTGTTATCAGTATCTCTTCCGGGCTTACATTGATATTATAACGCTTTTTATAACGGTCAGCTATAAACTGCCGGAGAGGAAAATATCCTTCTGTATTGGAGTACTGAAGGACATTTCTGCCGTCATTTTTAATTACCGTTTCTGCTGCCCTGAGAATTCCCTCTGTATCTATCAAATCAGGATTTGGAAGTCCTCCTGCAAACGAAATAACTTCAGGATTCTGTGTCACTTTCAAAATTTCCCTGATGAATGACTTTGGCGTTTTTTGTATTCTTCTGGAGAAACTATACTTCATTATACCTGTTATATCTGTTTTTTAATGAATAAGAACTTCTCAAAAAAATTTTTTGATTTATGACATCCCAACCTTTAGATAATCTACTGATAATAAACCAGTCAAATATAGATTGAAAAATGTAACTGTCACTATTAAATATTAAAAGTTAATGTTTTTTTTTCAAAATCTCAAGTACTTATGATATATATATGAAATATGTAAATATTCTAGATAAAGATACCATAATGCCATTTTTAAAAAAAATTGTTCATTATGTAATAATTCAGGCACAATCTGATTGAGATTAATTTGTATATTTATCCATATTTTTACTAGATATACGAATTCTGGGGGGCATTCGGGTCCGCTTTGAATATTAACGGCATAGAGTATCTTTTGTATGGAGTTTTATTTTTTATGATTGGTAACGAAATTGAAATATTAGCGGCTTTTGTGATTTATCTGGCCGTTATGGTCGCAATAGGTTTTTTATATTACAAAAAGACACACAGTGTCAGTGATTACATTCTCGGAGGAAGGGGGCTAAACCGTTATGTAACAGCACTGAGCGCGGAAGCTTCCGATATGAGCGGGTGGCTTCTTATCGGACTTCCGGGTCTTGCATATTTATCCGGAATGTCTGCGATATGGGTTGCTCTCGGACTTATTATCGGAACATTCCTAAACTGGAAATTCATTGCAAAAAGACTCAGAATATATACCAAAAATGCAAATGATTCGCTTACCCTGCCTGATTTTTTCAAAAACAGATTTGATGACAAATCTGACATTATAGGCGGAATATCTGCGATATTTATTCTGATATTCTTCCTGATATATACCTCTGCACAATTTGTTGCAAGCGGCAAACTTTTCAATACAGTCTTTGGAGTGGACTATACAACAGCACTCATTATAGGTTCCCTAATTGTTGTGCTATACACTTTTACTGGTGGATTTAAAGCTGTCTGTCTTACAGATTTCATACAGGGATCTTTAATGTTCTTTGCCCTTCTGATTGTTCCTATTGCAGCACTTGCCATGATTGGCGGTCCCGGAAATGCTATTGCAGGTATTGAGCAGATTAATCCTGCTCTGTTAAATCCGTTCCTTGACCCGGAGGGAAATCCGCTGACAATCATTGCTGTTGTTTCAATGCTTGCATGGGGTCTGGGTTACTTTGGGCAGCCACATATTCTTGTCAGGTTTATGGCGATAAGAAAACCTGAAGAGATTAAGGAAGCAAGAGCAGTTGCGATGATATGGGTTATTATCTCACTTCTTGCAGCGGTTGCAATAGGTATTATCGGCAGGGTTTTTTTATCGCAGCCATTAACAGGCGCTGATTCAGAGACTGTCTTTATGGTTATGACCGGAGAGGTGTTCTTCTCATTTCTGGCCGGCATAATTTTCTGTGGAATTCTTGCAGCAATTATGAGTACTGCTTCATCTCAGCTGCTCGTAAGTGCATCTGCGGTCTCACAGGACTTATATAAGACATACTTAAAATGTGACGCATCTGACAATCAGCTAATCTGGATAAGCCGTTTTTCAGTTCTTCTTGTCGCATTAATGGCAATTGCTCTGGCCCTCGATCCCAACAGCTTTGTATTTAATATTGTATCTTACGCATGGGCAGGATTTGGAGCAGCATTCGGACCGATTATAATTATGGCTCTTTTCTGGAAGAGAGCAAATCTCCAGGGCGCACTTGCCGGAATAATTGTTGGAGGACTGACAGTTCTTATCTGGAAACAGTTTGCATTCTTTGGCATTTATGAGATAGTCCCTGGATTTTTCTTATCTCTTGCGGCAATTTATTTTGTCAGCAAATATACTGCACCACCGGATGAATCAATAGTCAGAATTTTTGAGGAGACTGAAAAAGAGCTACTGGACTCCAAAAACTAATTCCTTTTTTTGTATCAGTGATACATTTAGAACAGATAATTAATTTGAATTTAGAATTAATGCAAAACAACATCATAAGTTTTAATAAAGAATCCGTCGTTTTAATTATGCACTTTGTGTGCACCAAACCGGCTAAAACATAATTAGTGCTGTCGTGGCCTAGTCGGTTAGGGCGCCAGACTCATAGGGTTTTTGAGCACATTTCGGGGCGCTTTGATATCTGAGATATCTGGAGGTCGCGGGTTCGGATCCCGTCGACAGCATAAAAAAAATGTCACAATTAATGTGGCAATAACTTTTTTTAAAAAAATGTTAATTCAGAATTAATCTTCAATTATTTAATCCCTAATCTACAGTCTTATTTTTTTCAAGTTCATTCTCAATTTTTTTAATCAATTCATTAATACTATCAGCATCTGTAATCCTTACCATAATTCCGGCAGATTCAAAGACATATTCTACCGACTTTCCTGAAATATTTTGTCTGGAAAAAATTATATCAGGTTTATATTTCAACAAAAACTCTGCTGAACGCATTCCCTTTTGTTTTTCTATTCCTTTGAATGGATTAGACAATATCTCCTTTCGCAGGAGTTTTGCATCTTTTAAGCTAAAATCCAGAATTGCAAAATAAGGAGATTCCCCAAAATGAAGACCTACTTTGCCCTCAGGATTTTCAAGAGGAACAGCATATCTTATGTTTATCTTTTCTTCAGGTTCATAATGAATAATAATCCTCTCAACATTTGGAACAAGCTCATGAATATTTGATTCAATCCTGTCACTTGCGAGATGAGCTTTTGAAAGATCTGTTTTATTCATGTTTACAGTTGCTTCAACAAAAATGAACCTTCCGGAATTTCGGGCAATGAGCTCTTTGATGCTAATTACAACAGGATCTGAAATAATGGCAGATTGTATGAGGTCTCTTGTTTTATAGTCAATTGATGCATCAAGCAAAGTTTTCATACTGTCTTTTAATATTTCCCAGCCGGAATAAGCTATAATAAATGCAACTATTATGGCAGCAATACTGTCTACCGGAATTCCAAAGTACTGGGCAAATAATGAAAAAAATACCACCAGTGTTGAGAGAACATCTACATTATGCTGTTTTCCATCTGCTATTAATCCGGGGGAATTGTACTTAATTCCCATTCTGACTTCATATCTGCCTAAAAGATATGGAACAGATACAAGTGCTGCAACTGCAAAAATAACCCAGACATTAAAATTCAGAGCTGTTTTGTCTTCGAATACAGCCGTATTCAGAATCTCCCAGGCTGTTAAAAAGATCAGCAGGGCAATAATTATTGAAACAAAATTCTCTATTTTATAAAGGCCATAAGGGAAATTTCTGCTTTTCAGTCCCGAAAGCCATATTCCAACGATAAGTGCCAGAGATACAAAAATATCTATAAATGAATTGATTGCATCTGCCTCCAGTGCAAGACTGCCGGATACTCCGGCAAGATAAAATTTGACAATTACGAGAAATGTATTGACAATAAGCGAGTACCATGCAACCTTCCGAATTATTGAATCCTCAATTTTCCTGTCCGGAATCTGATTGTTCATATTATTTTCCTGCATAGTCACCCCAATTTATTATCAGACATCTCCTGTTTATCTCCCGGATTTTTGATTTCAGGTTTAATAGAATCCAGCAGGATATCCTGATATTAAAAGATATTATTAAGAGGTATTATTAAGAGTATGTTATCATTTTCTTCTTGTTCGGTTTAAAAAAATTATTGTTTATGAGAAATCCTTATAGGATGTGAAACAGGTTCAACTTTTTTTATCTCTCTGAATCAGTCAACCTGAATATCTTATCTTTGGGCCTGACAGGAAATGGTATTCTTATTCCGCATCTTTCACCCTTTTTGGCAGAATCCACAGATATGTGATTGATTTGTATTTCAGTTATAAGACTTTTTTGCGCAGGAGTGGTTTTTCCGTAGATCAGTATTTTATCCCCTATTTTTAAACTACCGGCACGAATTAAAAATTCCGCAACCTGAATCTTATTATAATATTTTATAACTTCCCCGCAATATTCCTTCGATTCTCTTGCCCCAAGTCCCCTGCTAATCCAGTCTTTTTCAAGACCAAGATAAAAACCCTGTGAAAATCCCCGGTTATATGTTTTGGATAGTTCTTCTTTGAGTTCACCAATAAGTTGCGGAGTGTATTCCCCGGACTCTATTGCATCAAATGCCTTTCTATAACAGGAGACTGTGGTTTTGACATACTCCGGAGGTCTTATCCTTCCTTCAATTTTAAAAGAACTTATACCGGCTTCAATCAGTTGGGAGAGTATCTCAATTGAACACAAATCCTTTGGGCTGAGAACATAATCATGGCCCAGAATATATTCATTTTCCTCCTCTTCAACATCTGTTATTTTATACAGCCTCCGGCAGGGTTGCAAACACTGACCCCTGTTTGCAGATTTGCCAAATGTATCAGCAGACAAAAAACACCTGCCCGAAATACTTACACACATAGCACCATGAATAAAAGTTTCAATCTCACAGTCAAGTCCGTCAGATTCTGCTTTTCTGCTTATATCATGGATATCTTCCAAAGAGCATTCTCTTGCCAGAATTATCCTTTCAGCTCCCAAATCCGAATAAAATTTAAATGCCTGATAATTGGACACACTTGCCTGAGTAGAGATATGAATTGGAATTGCTGCTTTTTTTGCGAGATTTAAAACTGCCATATCCCAGCAGATTATTGCATCCACCCCTGCAATTTTGGCAGCAAGGATGACTTTTTTTAATTTTTCCAGTTCGCTATTATAAAAAATAGTATTAAGTGTCAGGTATCCACTTGTTTTGTTTTCATGAAGATAACGCATAACAACGGGGAGCTCACTTATCTCAAAATTGCCTGCATTATCCCGCATATTCATATTTTTAATGCCAAAATAAACAGCATCTGCACCATTTTCAACAGCGGTTTTTAACCGTGACCAGTCGCCGGCAGGTGCCAGAAGTTCAATTTTTTTCATTCTGTGTTACTATTTTGATTTTTGTCGGATTAAAACTATTTTTTATTGACGCTTAAAATAATATTGAACTATTTAATAAGAGTCAGTTATCAGGTCTTTTTTCATTCTCTATGGTTCATCTGAATTTAGATTTGTAAATATTGTCCACAGGATATCCTAAACCAGTTTTTTACAATAGAAAAATCAGATTCGCGGGAAAATTATTATAAATCATTCTCTTCATTAAACCGATAAGCCCCATTTGGCACAGTCATCTCAAACCTTGCACCCTTTCCGGGTTCTCCGTTTTCAATGATTTTTATTCCGGTGATGGCAAGAATCTCACGTGAAAGAAACAGCCCAAGGCCGGTATGCTTCCCTACACCCTTTTCAAAGAGATGCTCCCTGTGTTCTGCTGAAATCCCGACACCATCATCTGAAAACACAAGAGACAATTCTTCCCCCCTCTCATCACAGGTTACTGTGATCGTTGTGAAAGGGACTGCATAACGAAATGCATTGTCAAAAAGGTTGTAAAAAACCTTTTGCAACAGAGGATCTGCAAAAATCTCAACATTTCCACATGCTATATTCAGAGTCACCTCATCCTGACTGAATGTCGAGCCGGCCTTTATCACAACCTCACTGACATTCTGCCAGACTGCTGCATTCACACCAATCTCCTGGTACTCTGAGGTAAATTCTATCTGGTGTTGAATTGTTTCCGCTGCATCATCCATTTTTTTAAGGTAATCCTTCATGGCCTGGTCAGGTGCTTCTTCGCTGGCCAGTTCAATATATCCAAGCAGTACAGTCACACCGTTCAGAATATCGTGCCGTGTTATACTGGAAAGCAGATTCAGTTTATTATTTGCCTGCTGAAGAGCTTCTTCAGCCCTTTTCCGTTCAGTAATATCGGAAAATATAGTAGTAAACTGGTGCGGAGCATTCCTGTAAACTCTCACTTCAAAGAATTTCCCAATCTCATGGGAATACTCTTCAAAATAATCAGGCTCACCATTAAGGACTACATTTTCATAGCGTTTGATCCATAAAGGTTCAATCCCCGACAGCACCTCAAGTACAGTCCTCCCTATCACCTTATCACGGGAGAGACCTGTTAGCTCCTCAAATGCAGGATTTATGTCAAGGAACCGGTAATCATAGGCCTTGCCCATCTCATCGAAGAGCATCTCATGAACAGCAAACCCGTTTAACATAGAAGAGAAGAGGCTGCGATACCGCTCCTCACTCCTCCGCAATGTATCTTCTATATTTTTTCTTTCCGTGATATCCGAGACTGTCATTTTTATTTGTCCTTTCTCTCTCTCGCTGCCCATTCCTTCCACATGTGCAAAGAACCTTTGCTGCCCGTCTCTGAAGAGTTCCACTTCGCATATCTGCTTACCGCTGCTCTCAAGTACATTACGGCAGAATGAATTGAATTCAGGTAAATTTTCGGGAATCAAAAAGGACTGAAAACGACGACCGATAAGATTTTGGCGTTCATATTTAAGAAACCGGCATCCGGTCAGATTAACCCAGATTATAGTCCCTTTATTATCTATAGTGAAATAACTAACAGGGGCAAAATCATAGAGGTCGACATACTTCTCATGCAATATTTCTTCTTCTAATCGGGCACGTTTAAGCTCTTCATTCTGCATCTCAAGTTCAATCTGATGCACCTGGAGTTCATTAAGCAGAGCCTTTTCATCAGTAAAATCTCGTTCACGCTGATTGCGAGCGGTTTTTTTCTTTAGGATTTCCTCAGCTTTTCTGCGCAGAAGCGCGGAATCTTCCAGGGAATTTTTGCCCTCTTTATCAGGACGATTAATCCGGCTCATTGTTACCCCTCCTGTTTAGGTCGGTCACATCCTCAATTGCAAGCAGTATCAATTTCCGGGACTGACCCTCATAAGTTAAAATCTGCCTTGCATTGAGGCTCATCACACGTTCACCAATTTTAGGGAACTTGTGCCTTACAATATAATTATCAAAGGAATTTCTATCAGGGAGGATATTTTCAAGCAATTCCCTGAGGTCAGGAATATCCCACTGACCATTGCCTATTAAAAATAGATTCTTTCCTTCGGTTTCTTCTTTGAGAACATGGAAACTCTGGTAGAACGAGTGATTTGCAGTGATTATCTTCATTGTATCATCAAGTACAAGCAGAGGTTCTCTGATCGTTGATAAAATCCCATCTGCAAAATTACGTGCTTCGATAAGATCAAGTTCTTTCTGCTTGATTGCAGTGATATCAATGAATGTTATTACCAGACCGTCAATTAAATTTTCAAACGTCCGATAAGGCATGATTCGAACCCTGAACCAAAGGTCATTACGGGTAGTAATCTCTTTCTCTGAAAATACAAGCGATTCCAGCACCTCCTTTGCATCCTTCACAAAATCAGGATATATAAGATCAGAGGCAATATCGGTTATCGGCCGGCCCTCATCTCCCGGAATTAACTGGATAATCTTTGGTGCAGGTGCAGTAAACCGCCTTATATTCATTTTTTCATCCAAAAAGACTGTTGCAATATCAGTGCTGTTGAGCAGGTTCTTCATATCATTATTAGTCCGGGTAAATTCTTCTACCCTGCACTGTAATTCTGAATTGACAGTCTGCAGTTCCTCATTCATGGACTGCATCTCTTCTCTGGAGGTGGTCAGTTCCTCGTTCATAGACTGCAGCTCTTCATTTGTGGACTGCAACTCTTCATTGGCAGATTTTAATTCTTCCTGAGAAGTCTGCATCTCTTCACGGACAGTCTGTAGTTCCTCGTAACTCCGCTGAAGATCATTTTCAAGTTCAATAACACGGGTTTCCCCTGTTGAGGACTCAGAACAGGATTTATCTGATTTTATTTCAGGAGGGGATAAAACATCTTTAAATACAATAAGTACCATTCCTGCAAGAGCCACGGGATCTTTAATGAACTGCACAATGCAGTCTATGTAATACTCCTCCTCATTACTCCTGATTTTAATATTATGAATAGAGACCAACATCTGCTCCCTGACAGCTTTTTTGAATGCACTGGACAATTCATAGCGCAATCCGTCACGGGCCATGGAAAAAATATTCCAGTTGGCTTTTCCGGCCGGTGGTTCAATATATTTTCCTGTACGTCCGTTCAGATAAAGGATATCCCCTTTATCTGTCGTAAGGATTGCGGGCGGTGAATATTGTTGCAGGATAATCGTATCCGTCAGTGCCTGAATATTAACTGTCTGATTGATTACAGGTTCATCCTTTTTTGCATAGGAGAGACGGGGAGACAACACAATAGGAAATTCTATTTTTTCAGGCAGCATATAAGTATCTTTCCTCTTATAGAGCTTTAATTTATTTTCAAAAGAACCAAAAAGAGTGGATAAGCCTCCTGTTGTTTCGGCACTTCCGAGAACCAGCAAACCTCCGGGATTAAGCGAATAGAAAAAAAGGGAAATAAGTTTTTTTTGCACTTCAGGTTGTAGATATATGAGAAGGTTTCTGCAGCTCAGAATGTCCAGCTTTGTGAACGGCGGATCCATAATGATATTTTGTGATGCAAAAATTACCATTTCTCTGATCTCTTTTTTTACCCGGTATCCATCCCTCTCCTCAATAAAGAAACGACTGAGACGCTCAGGAGTGACATCATTAACAATATTGGGAGGAAATAATCCCTGTCTGGCTTTTTCGATTGCATCATTATCCAGATCGGTAGCAAAAATCTGAAGCTTAAACTTACTATTAAGTTTTAGATTATCTACGGCCTCCTTAAATACCATAGCAAGAGTGTACGCCTCCTCACCGGTTGAACATCCGGCTACCCAGGCCCGGAATGTCGTCCCTTCATGTTTCTCTCTTGCCAGCACAGGAATCACATTATTCTCTATATATTCCCATACAGACGGATCCCTGAAAAAACCGGTTACTCCAATCAATAGTTCATGAAACAGAAGATCCAGTTCGCCCGGATTTTCCTGGAGAAAACGCACATAGTTATTTATTTTGTCAATCTGGTGAATCGCCATGCGTCGTTCAATGCGACGGTAAACCGAGGTCTTTTTGTAAAAGGAGAAATCATTACCATTTCTTTCACGGAGCAGAACAAAGATTTTAGAAAGCGAACTCATCGATTTTTCTTCTATTTTGTACTCCTGATTGTATATGGCAGGGACATGCCGGAGATATGAAATTATCTTTTCAGGCAGTTGCCTGGGAGGTGCGACGATATCAGCAAGTCCTGCGTCAATCGCACTACTCGGCATTCCATCAAATTTGGCTGAGGCAGGCTCCTGTACAAAAGCTATTCCTGCTTTTTCCTTAATAGCCCTGAGACCAATTGTTCCATCAGTGCCCATACCGGACAGGATTACCCCGATACTGCCACCCTGTCGATCCTCTGCAAGAGAACGGAAAAAATAATCTACAGGAAGACGTAATCCGCGGGGTGCTAGCGGATCAAGCAGATAAAGCACTCCGTGAAGTATTGACATGTCCTTGTTAGGCGGGATTACATAGACATGGTCAGGAAGAACCTTCATATTGTCTTTCACCTGAAGGACTTCCATTTTAGTTATACGCTGAAGAAGTTCAGGCATCATTCCCTTATGAGTGGGGTCCAGATGCTGCACAATCACAAATGCCATACCCGAATCTGGGGGTACATTTTCGAGGAATTGTTCCAGAGCCTCCAGACCTCCTGCTGATGCACCAATACCAACAATTGGCAGGTTTTCATTCCCCTCCCGGACTTCAGGAGCCTCCACCTTATTATGATTCTTTTTTGATAATTGTGAACTTACGGGAGCTGTTTTTTTTGATTCAGGTTTGTTTACCATTCTTGCCGCCTTGATCTATGAGATATTCATTTTTTGATAAGATTTATCCTTTCTGTTAAAATTGCATAGGCCATATAAAAAATTATGCTTATTAATTATCATCTTTTTCTCTCTCCAGAGAATTGTTTATTACTTTAACAGAATAATTCACAGGAATTATGCAAATGAACTTTTTATAAAACCTTTTTTAAAACAGTATATATAATGCAAATGTAACACAAATATTGCAATTTAAGGAGAAGCTCAATTTGCCACAACTTGAAAATTTTCTCAAGCCTTTAAGCGAAGGAGTCTGGGAAGTAACAATTCCAAAAGAATCTGTCACTGTCCCTTTGGATTCGGAATGGAAAAAATCAGGAATAAATGTTCCATCTCCCGGTACTATCGCAAGTTTTCGTAAAGGTCAGTATCATGTTCATGAAACTGAAACCGAATGGAAAGTTCATCTTGACAGATATGATCCGGAAAAACACCCGGTTATGCATCTTTTGGACGATGCACCTCTCCTTCTTATGATTGGGGATACCATTGTCACACTTATTTCAGATATCAAAAGAAATGAAAGTGCAGATACAAAGAGTATTCTTGAAACACAGGATAAGCAGTGGCATCTTCAGGTTATAATTGGTCTTTTCCTTGCACTTATCGGATTTGATGTAATAACAGATCCATTAGGTGCATTTGTGGGCCTTATCAACTTTCTGATTCCGATATCAATAGTAATCCTGGGAATAATTGTTATGATAGGAGGGGTTGGTCAGCTAAAAAAGGAACCCTTTTTTGAAGGTGACATTCCCAGAGGTCTTGTAGTAATAGCATCAGGAATAATTGCTTATTATCTTCCACTGGAATTATGGGGATTAATTCTTACAGCAGTCCTTGCAATCTGGATGTTTGCAAGCGCAATTCTGCTTCTCAGGCGTGTTAAAAAGGGGCGTTTGGCAGTGCCTGAAGGATTTATAAGCCGCCTTATTATTGGAGTTCTCTCTCTTTTGATTGTAATAGGGACATATTTTGCACCCATATTTCTGGTTACAATATTCACATTTATATTGGGAATCGTAATTACCCTTGTAGGAATTATGCTTATAGTTAACGGACTAAGATTAAGAGGTATAATGAAAAATAAAGTTTTAAAAGACTAGTTATAGATTATTAAGAATAAAAAAATACTACTTTTTTTAATATTAAAAGAAGATTTTAATTCCCAAAAAACACAAACAATATAATGTGAGATCTAAAAAAATTCCGGTTTTTCTTGTTCATGGCTGGAAGAGCAGTCCAAAAATCTGGAATAAACTTACATCAGAACTTGAATCAGAAAAGATACCATTCCGGAGTTTTAATCATTCAGACATGACAAATTCTGCACCATGTCAGATTGCAGAAAGTCTGAAACTATATATTTTAAAAATGCAGAAAGAAACAGGACACTCCGGATATTTTGATATTATCTGTCATTCAATGGGTACATCTATAGTAAGATATCTGCTTGAGGTCTTAGACAGTGAATTAAAGGAACTTAAGGTAAGACAAATAATTGCTCTTGGTCCTCCCAATTTAGGATCTTCAATGGCCGAACTTTTTAATGACCCAAAATATGGATATGAAATAATAAACAGTCTTGCCGGTGTTTTTGTTCCTAAAAAATATGATCCAAAAATAGACAAAATTGTTCAGGAAATACGTCCGGGAAGTAAAACAATAAAAGAACTAAAAGATGCAGGAATAAGAAGCGATATATTATACAGACTTATTCTTGTGGAGAATAAAACAGAATCTCCTCATTTTTTCCCGTATTTTGATGGCAAGACCTGGGAATTTCAACAGGACAAAGGATGGACACAAACCTTTAAAGGCGACGGCATAATCCCTTACTCTGACTCATATCTTCCCGGGGCCGGGTTTGATCTGTTTCCAGTTAATGATGAACATTTTTATCAGAACGCCAATGAATACTGCCACATAAAACTCCCTCAGAATCAGGAGATAATAAAAAGAATTATGCAATATTTATGTGATCCAAAAACACAGCCGCAGAATTACTTCTCCTGAAAAATTGAGAGAAACAATAGTAAATTTGAATGAAAGATCCTGATTTTTAATAAAATCTAATGAAAAAATAAGAATCTTTTTTGTGAAAAAATCAGCCAATCAAAGTCAATTCTCAGAATCAACCCTGTTAACTACAAAAGTGTGCTTTTGCGACATTTCCATAAGAATATTGTCAAACACCAGAGGCATCTGTTTTCTCACAATATTTACTCCCTCTGCAGTTATCCCGCCTTCTGTTGAAACATCTGATATCAGCGATTTAAAATCAGTATCCTTCTCTGAAAACATTCCTGCAGTCCCAATGAAAGCTTCTCTGACAAGCTCTTTCGCATCCTTTTCTGAGACACCCCCTTTACGTACAGCCGCAATTGCATACTCCTCCATTATTGAGGCTATAATTGCAGGAGAACTGCTTGTGATATCAGAAAGAAGCTGCATATTTTCTTCTCTGGTAACAAAGGGTTTACTTATTGAACTAAAAAGCAGGATTATCTCATCTCTTAACGAATCAGAGATATTATCACCAAAACATATGACAGAAACACCTCTGAGGCATTCTGATGTAATACTTGGAATTACCCTTATAACATCTGCAAAAGACCAGTTTGAAAGATTTTTAATTGAAACATCAGAGGCAACCGAAACTATTACCTTTCCCTCTGTCAGATAAGGTCTGATATCCATCAGAACTTCTTTTACTTCATATGGTCTGACACAGACAAATATAATTTCAGAACAGTTTACAACATCAATGTTGCTCTCTGCTTCTTTTATTTTAATTTTATTTACAAGATTTTTAAGTTTTTCCGGAGTGCGATTATATGCAGTAACATTCTCAGGAATAACAATCCCTGTATCAATAAATTTCCTTGCAAGCATACTTCCCATACTACCGGTTCCAATGATACCTATCCTTGACATTCTGTCATCCTATATTATCAGAGAAAGAGATAAAAAGAACGGAAAAATACTCAGACCCAGAGAATCCAAATCTCATTTAAATTTATTACCATAAACCCAGCATATCTACTGAGAGGTACAACAGAAGCAGAATGAATACATACTTAATAAACCACGGATCAAATCTGTGCAGCAGATATACACCAATCTGAGCCACAGGGATAGTAATAATTACAAGAATTATCCACCAGTTAAGATTCAGATAACCTATTGTAAAAAAGGGCAGATCCAGGATATGACTTCCCAGAATAATATAAGAGATCAAACCTCCAAGAGATGCCGCAATAACAAATACCGAAGTCGTTGCTGATGCAACTCTTGAAGGCATCCTGCAAAAAAGCATAAGAATAGGGGCAAGAATTATTCCTCCCCCTATACCTATCATCCCTGAAATTGTTCCTACTAAAAAACCTGATATAATATAAGGAAAATTTCTGAGATTGCATCTGTCAATATCCTGATTGGAGTTAGATACAAGCATAATTCCTGCCATTAAAAACATAACACATGCAAATAAAGGCGCAAGAATTACAGACGATATACTGGATGCAATAAATCCACCCAGAATACCTCCAAAAAAACCACAGATTCCTGCAATTAATCCAATTCTCCAGATGATCACACCTTTTTTATGATGACCATAAGCACTGGATATCGCAGTTGGAAGAGTAATTGCAAGGCTTGTTGCAAATGCAGTCCTAAGCGCAATATCCGGATCAATAAAATAATATTCGGTAAGAAGATTATACTGAATTGGAACAAGAATTGATCCGCCCCCTATCCCAAGCAGACCGGAAAAAAGACCAGCTATTATACCCCCGACAGCAAGCATAATATCAGAAATTATTCCGGCTTCCAGAATCATATTTATTAGAAGTAATATGTCTGTAATCGCTTAATAATGTTCTTTTTTAGGATAATAATTCATTAGTCTAAAAATCTGTTATTCAGTGATTTCAATCCCGCTTCTTTTAATCATATTACAGGATATATTCTCAAAAGGGATCCAAAACCAATTTCATATTAATAAAGGATATTTATCATAAAAGTACAAGTTTAAGGTTAACAATGAACAGAGAAGGAGAGATCCCTACAAAAGAGAATTTTGAGATCATACTAAAATATAAAAACAATATTGATCTAAATTCAATTTTAGAGAAAAATAAGGACGAAATTTTAAAATCAGGAACATGTGAAGATATTATTGAATTTACAAAATCCCTTTACCAGAACAACTGGCTTATCAACACCCGCTGGCAGGACTGGACTTCAGAAGCAGAATATTATTTTGGCAATCCTGAAATGATAGAATCAGCGGACGTTGAGACAATAAGAAAAATTCTTACAGTTCATGTAAGAATTGACAGACTTTTTCCGGGAGATATAGCTGACCTCATTAAAAGAGGATACATATCAAAGATTCTTGAGAGACTTGAGAAATTAAATTCTTTTTAAAATCTGGTTTTTTAAATATCCAGTAGCAGTATCACAAATTAAAAATTTAACAACACCAATATTGTTTCCTGAATTGCAGATAATATATTAAAGGTGATCTTAATAAAAAGGATAATAATAGTAGCAATTTTTTTTAATCTTTTTATTCCCTGAATATTTATAGGAGAAAGTTTTATCGGATCTCAGTTAAGAAAAGGAAAATATGCCAAAATGTGTTAACTATGACAAATGCCCTTTTCTCAAAAAATACGAACAGGAATTTGAAAAGAGTAAAGCACTGAAAGAAAAGGTTATGATCTACTGTGATGGTGACATGCAGGACAAATGCATAAGAGAAAAAATTGCAAAAACACTTGGTGGCTCAGAGTATGTCCCGGTAAACATGATGCCTGAAGGAACACCTGTATCAGGAACAAGCATGAACGAGTGGTCAGCAGAAGTTCTGAGTCTTGTTGAAAAATTTGGATGAATATATTTTTTTTAATTATCAGACTCAATTTCAGCAGGTGCTGTGAAACTCTCAATTAAAGGTCCTTCCAGCACAGGCTCATGATAAACGTTGTTCAACAAAAGACAGTCTTTGGGACATACCTCAGCACATGAATTACATGATATACACCTGAACCTGTCAATTGCCCATCTCTTTTCAGGTTTATCAACCGATATAGCATCAGCAGGACAATGCATACTACAAAGACCACAGAATATACAATCCTCTATTTTTATCTGCACCTGACCTCTTGAGCCTTCAAACCTCTTTGCAGGTTCATAGGGGTAGCGAATTGTTGATGGTCCTTTTACAAGTGCCTTTAACAAAGTTTTTGTTATGGAAAAAAAACTCATCTTTTTCACCTCTCCGCACATCCGATACACGGATCTATTGAAAGAACAATAACCGGCACATCTGCCATCTCGCATCCGGCAAGCATCTTTAAAAGCGCAGGAATATTTGCAGTTGTAGGGGTTCTTACACGATCACGCTGAATATTCTTCTTTCCGTTTGCTTTAACATAGTGAATGCATTCCCCGCGTGGCTGTTCAACTCTTGAAAAGTATTCACCCTCAGGATTGCCTCTGACTTTAACATCTATATCTCCGGAAGGAATAGCGTCAACGGCCTGCTTTATTAGATCAACAGACTGTGTAAGTTCTCTTGCCCTGACTTTACACCTTGCATAACAGTCACCTGCTGTCTCAACAACCGGACTAAAATCAAGATCACCATATGCAGCATAACCTGTATCTCTCATATCAATTGCAACACCGCTGCCTCTTCCGGTGGGACCTACCGCACCAAGTGAATATGCATCCTCTTTTGATACAACACCTATTCCTTTTGTTCTGTGAATGACTGTATTATCATCGAAGAAAACATGACAGAGATCATCAATATCAGAAGACAGAATATCCAGATCCTTAACCATTTCCTTAAGTTTGGAATCAGATATATCCCTTCTGACTCCGCCTACCTTACAGGAACCCTGGATAACACGACCGCCTGTTGTCTCCTCCATAGCATCCAGAATTTTCTCCCGGATTCTCCATGCGTTCATAAAGAGATTTTCAAAGCCCATTGAGTCTGCAAAAAGCCCGAGCCACATCAGATGACTATGAAGCCTGGAGTATTCCGACCATATGGTCCTTAAATAATGAGCTCTGGGAGGAACCTCTGTATTCATTATATTTTCAATACCCTGACAGTACCCGACACTGTGAATAAAACTGCATATACCGCATATACGCTCGGCAATGTAAACAAAATCTTTAAAATCCCTCTTTTCAACAAGTTTTTCAAGACCTCTGTGAACATATCCAATTGACGGTATAGCCTCAATTACATGTTCATCCTCAAGTACAAGATCAAGATGTATGGGTTCGGGCAATACAGGATGCTGGGGGCCAAAGGGAACAACAATTCTTCTGGACATTATTTATCCTCCTGTTTTTTTTCAGCCTGAATTTTTTTATCAGATTTTACTTTGGTCACTTTTTGGACATTAAAAGGTGTTTTTATGCTGGTTTGTATAAGATTGCCCTTATAATCAATATTAATTCCAGAAATTTTCACTCCGAAAAGATCATGAATTTCATTTTCATAAATAAAGGCACCCCAGTAAATATCCGATATACTTGGTATCTGCGTTCCTTCCGTTATTTTTATCCGGAGATTTTCAAAACCATAATCTTTTTCAAAGGAATAGTTTATCTCAAATATATCCTCAAATTTGCCGCAGCCAATCTGGACAAAACGATAACCACCGTCACACATATCCTTTACATGCTTTAGTAGTTCTTCAGTCTCTATTTCTGTATTTTTCTGCTCTTCGATTGTCACTGCTTAACACCTCCTTTTTTGAGTTCTTCACGTTTTGCCTCTAAGATACCCAGGGCTTTTACAATTCCGTCAATTATTGACTCAGGACGTGCTGCACATCCGGGGACGTATACATCCACAGGTATAAGCTCTCCAACACCTCCGCTGATATTATAACATTCACGGAATACACCTCCTGAACAGGCACAGATACCAACACCGACCACTACATTGGGTTTTGGCATCTGATCATAAATATTTTTAATTACAGCTTTATTCTGTTCATTAACACCTCCTGTAACTACAAAAACATCAGCATGTTTTGGATTTCCTGTATTTATTATTCCAAAACGTTCAACATCATAGAGCGGTGTCAGGCATGCAAGAACCTCAATATCACAGCCGTTGCAGCTTGACGCGTCGTAGTGTATTATCCAGGGGGATTTTGTTAAATATGACATATCTCAATCACCTCATATCAGATATAGTGCAAACAGATTCACAACTCCAAACACAAGTGTTACTATCCAGCAGCTTTTTAGTGCAAACTGCCATTTGACCCTTGCAGTTGCATTGTCTATGAAAAGTTCAAGGAAATACACAATGATAAGTACAACAATTCCTATAAGAGGCGCTGCTATCCCAAAGAACAGAAACAAAAATCCCAGCAGAAATACAAGCTCATATAAATGTGCTATCTCACTCATTCCAAGAGTGGAACCTGAAAATTCGGTAGTAAGACCTTTAACTAACTCCTGATGGGCATGGTGTGACGTTGACAGATCAAAAGGCGACTTTCGAATCTTCATAGTCAGAATATATACCATTCCAATAAATATTCCGGGAAGGAGAATGACAGGAGCAATTGTGCTCTGCACAATACCTGCCGTATCAAACGATTTTGTTACCTCATAGAAACCAATGGCAGCAATTATTATCATCGGTTCGACTGCCATTAACTGAATAAGTTCTCTTTCAGCACCTATATGAGCATAAGGAGAGCCTGTTGAATATGCACCAAGCACAAGGAAAACATGCGCAAGTGTTAACGCAAATATTACAAGAAGAATATCACTTCCTGAAAAGAACAAAACACCAGTTACTATGATAAATATAAGGTAGCTGAATATCCAGAAATTCTGTGATTCATGGACAACCATATTCTCCTTTTCAAACAGCTTGAATATATCATAAAGGGGCTGTAATACAGGCGGGCCAACCCTTCCCTGCATTCTTGCAGTAATCTTTCTGTCAAGCCCCATTATTATGGCACCTACAAACGGAGCTAAAACTACGAACAGGACTGCTCCAATAAAGGAATAATTTGTGAAGATATCAAAAATCATATTAGATCACCAGTCCTGAAATATTCAGAATCATAACTGCTGCCAGTACCAGAAGAATTCCAACGGTAAGAATTATAGCCATTTTACTTATTTTTTCTTCTCCGAAGAACTCTTCCATATAGTAGTTTGAAAGTTCAACCTTTTGTGTAATCCCCATACTGCCGGCAAAACTAAGACCATCCACTGCAGGTCGTGCTCCCATGTACTGCCCCTTTATTGTTCTGCCCTTACCGAAATGCACAAGGGACAAAGGAAGAAGCACAATTAAAACAAGCATCATAATCATGATAATCATATTGTTAAGACTGAGCAGATGAGAAACGGTTCCATATACTCCATTTATATAAGGCTCAATCATGCTTCCCGAAATCAACGGGAAGATAAGACAGACAATTACGGTAAGTCCTGTTAAAATGTAGAGCGTAAACATCTCCTGACCAGTTGCCTCCTTTTTAAGAGCTTTATCCTTACCCCTGACTTCAATCAGTTTACCCATCCATTTTGCCCAGAAAAAGACAGTAATACCACTTCCATAAGCGATTATTGCAATAAGAAGCATTCCAAAAGGAGGAAGCGCATTTACAAAAGCATGTATTGTTGCCCACTTGGAAATAAGCATTCCAAATGGTGCAAGAAACATTCCTGCAATTCCTATAAGCATCATTGTCGCAACCTTTGGCATAGTTGCTATAAGACCGGACATATCCTCTATATCTCTGGAATGCTTTTTGTGCTCCACAGAACCAACTGCAAGGAATAACAGAGACTTTGCTACAGCATGGAATATTATCAAAAGTATAGCAGCCCATACAGCCTCCTGTGTTCCAATTCCTGCACAGGCAACTACAAGACCCAAGTTTGCAATCGTTGAGTATGCAAGCACCTTCTTTGCATTGCTCTGACCAATTGCAATTGCAGATGCCAAAAGGAAAGTAACTCCACCTACAAGTGATATCAGAACACCAATAAGACTTAATTCAAATATAGGTGCAAACCTCACAATCACATAAACACCAGCCTTAACCATTGTACTGGAATGCAGAAGTGCTGATACAGGAGTAGGCGCAATCATTGCACCGACAAGCCAGGATGAGAATGGCATCTGAGCGGATTTTGTAAGTCCGGCAAATGCTATCATCGCCGCAGGAATCATTGCAACCACAGGTCCGGCAGCTATGAGATTATTTAGGTATATGTAATCGCCGTTTCCTGAATATAGAATGATAAAAAGAATTGCTCCTGCAAAACCAACTCCGCCCACAAGATTTAATAAAAGAGCCCAAAATGCATTTTTCCATGCGGGTTCATCCCTTGCATATCCAATTAACAGGAATGAACAGAGTGTTGTTATCTCCCAGAATAAGAAAAGCCATACGATATGGTTTGAAAATACTACACCAAACATCGCCGATAAAAACAAAAACATCAGGAAAAAAAACTGTTTTCTGTTATCCTTAACATCAGTGTGCTTCTCATGATAGCCTTTCATATATCCAACCGAATAAACACAGATTAGACTTCCGATAATGCCTATTATCAGAGCCATTATCACTGAAAACTCATCAACAAAAAACTCATTGCAAAATACTGTCTCAACAGGTGAAAGAATTTCAGCATAAACAATTATGGCAGTCTGAATAACTGCAAGAGCTGTGACAATATATTGTTTGAATTTAAGACTGATCCCAATAATAAACAGAGATACCGCAAATTCAGTAAGGAGCATCACAACCCCGAGAGATTCAGAACCAATAGTTACATAGGATATACCTTTTCCAAATGTTTGAATGAAAAGGTATACAGATGCAACAGCCGTGATCAGAGCGGCAATTTTTATAATCACATCCCTAATTCCGCTATTTGGAAGCAAAAGCATAAACATTGCAGCAATAAGCGGAAAGAGGATTAAAAAGATTAATATGTCCACATTTCTTCCTCTGATTTTATATTCACTGTTAACACTATTTATCATTTACAATTTGGCATACTTTTGTAATTACAAGAAAATAAGCAGAATTATTGGAATTTAAAGAACCCTGTGCCAACAGTTATTAAAAAATTACCTGTTAAACATAAGAATTACACTCACCAGCCAATATAATCTATATATTAAAAGCGCGAATTAAGAGATTCTTTTTTGATTGAATAATACAATTTAAATTAAAAATTAATACCAACAAAGATACTTAAAACAGCATTAGAATGATTATGAAAGCACTTTACCTAAAGCAGATTAGCTTTAAGTTTTATCTTAAATTACTGATTTGAATAAAAAAAATTACAGGTTTTCTTCTGTAATTATCTGAACATTTACAATATCATGCTGACGTTCTGCCAGTTTATTTGCCTTAAAGATGTTTTTACCACCTTTTCCTATTGCAATACCCCTGTCCTCTTCTTCAATATCGACATTTGCAATATATTCACCCTCATCATTTTCTTCAATCTCAATTGAGATAACACGTGCCGGGAGGAAACAATTTTTTATAAACTGTTCTGCATCACTGGAAAACTCAACAACCTCTATCTTTTTCCCGAGATCTTCTGATGCCTTCTTTATGCTTGAACCCTGTTTACCAATAGCACGTCCCATATCACCGGGATTAATTACAAAGATAAGACGATCATTTCTTTCATCAATAATACAGTCACGACTACCTGCTCCGGTAATATCTTCAAACTGCTTCATCAACTGAAGACTCTGCTCATTTAAGACAATCTCTCCCATACGATTAAGCCCTCTTCAAGGTAAGAATGTCAGATTCACCTGCATCGACTATTGCAAGAACGCT
>NZ_JBSREC010000096.1:0-11482 GCF_055145805.1 Methanomicrobium sp.
ATGGCAGGAGCATTTCACGGCGTTACAGAAGGAGACGCTGTAATAAACGTAGGTGTATCAGGCCCTGGTGTTGTTAAGCGTGCACTTGAAAAAGTCCGTGGAGAAAACTTTGAGGTTTTGTGCGAGACTGTCAAGAAAACAGCGTTTAAGGTGACCCGTGTCGGCCAGCTTGTGGCACAGGAGGCATCTGAAAGGCTTGGCGTTCCTTTTGGAATTGTCGATCTCTCCCTTGCACCCACACCTGCGGTTGGGGACAGTGTTGCAGAAATTTTAGAAGAGATGGGGCTTGAATCAGTCGGCGCTCCGGGAACAACCGCCGCTCTTGCACTTTTAAACGATCAGGTGAAAAAAGGCGGAGTTATGGCAAGCTCTTTTGTTGGCGGACTTTCTGGTGCTTTTATTCCAGTTAGCGAGGATCAGGGAATGATTGACGCTGTAAACAGAGGAGCATTAACACTTGAAAAAATGGAGGCCATGACCTGCGTATGCTCGGTAGGTCTTGATATGATTGCAATTCCTGGAAGCACTTCAGCATCAACAATATCAGGCATAATTGCAGATGAGGCCGCAATCGGGATGATTAATCAAAAGACAACCGCAGTCAGACTTATTCCGGTTATCGGAAAAGACATTGGAGATTATGTCGAATTCGGAGGTCTATGGGGGCATGCACCAATACAGAGTGTAAACAGATTTGACTGTTCTGACTTCATAAACCGCGGCGGAAGAATTCCTGCACCGATTCACAGTTTCAAAAATTAAAAAAGAAGATGAAGCATACGCTTCAACCCCTTTTTATTGTGTAAAAAATATTATAAAATGCAATCATTCCGGTACTTAGAGCAATCTACCAGCATCAGTTTTCATAGGCAGAAAGAAAAATCTCAATATCCTTAATAAATTTAAGGGTTCTCTCCTCTATTTGTTCTGTTATGGCATCCAGATTACTAAAATCCGGATTATCAATCAGAACATATTCCAAAATTGAATCATTACCTTTCGTAGTTGACACCAGGCGGTATTTCTTCCAGCCGTTTTTTTTGAACAATTCCCAGTATTTTTCCTGAACCCTTTTATTCGATCCTGACAGCCATACCTCAAACCTGAAATTTTCATGAAGGAAAACTATGGGAATTTTCAGATTTCGCTGTTTCAACGATTGCGAAGATAATGAGAAATAGGTCATATCCATATACCCCTGATACATTCCGGATACAAGAAAACCTGGATATTTGTTTTTAAAATACGTTCTCAGACCCATAGTATACTCCATCAGCCCTTTGTATCCTTTTTGGATTTCTCCCATCTCCAGTTGTTTCCGGTATTCCTCAACAGATGCCTGAAATGATGACATAGCTTTTTTTCACGTTCCTTCTAAACAGTTTTACCGGGTTATAATAATAATTAACTCATCGGAAATACAAAAAACGAATATATCAGATATTCCCCCCTTTTCAATTTAAAAAACAGATTTTTATTATTCAGGTTAAAAGTAGCTGCCTTTATTCTCAAAGGCATCCCTTCTGTCACGGGCCATTTTGCGGAGTTCCTCTTCTATTTCTGGATTGCCCAAAACATATCCTTTCCACATTTCTGTGTACGGCTCCTCCGGCACAATTATTATTCCCTTTCTCTCTGAAACACGGTCAAGAATATATGATGCTGCAAGGTCAGCAGGATATGCATCGTCCGGTATCCTAAGTTCTCCATGGGCTTTTCCGTCTATTCCCTTGTTGAATATTGCAGTTGCAATATTTGCAGGACAGATGACAGAGAAGAAAAGGCCCTTATCAGCATATTCGTATTTCAGGCACTCGGTCATTCCTGTAACGCCATATTTTGTAAGTGAATAAAGCGCCTGAAAAGGTGGCGGAACAATCCCTGCAATTGAGCCTGTGTTGACAATGTGCCCGGAGCCCTGCCTGAGCATATGGGGAACGGCTTCTGAGACTCCATAAATGACACTCCAGAGGTTTACATCAATTATGTTATTCCAGTCATCATAGGTTGCCCTTTCAAACGGAATTGTCCCTCCGACACCGGCATTGTTGAATAAAAAATCAATTCTGCCGGTCTCATCCACAACACTGCTTATTCTGTCCTGAACTTCTTTCTGTCTTGTGACATCCATTATCAGCTTTCTGGCATTATCGCCATATGAAGAGAAGTCTTCTTTGGCTTTCGCAATTTTTTCCGGGTTTCTTCCGGCCAGATAGACGACTCCGCCTCTTTTTAAAAGCTCTGCTGATATTGCATGCCCTATTCCTGAATTTGCACCTGTAACGATGCATACTTTGCCCCTGAAATAATCTGAATCAACCATAATTTATCCCCGTTTTTTTATTTTGTTTTTTAGTCATCATAAATTATTTTGAAGTTTTATTCAATCACTTTTGCACCCGTTGGATGCAGGAAGGCTTCCCCCTCAAACAAAACAGACTGTGTAATCTTTTCAACAGGCAGTGCCGCAAGGCTGTTGATGATATAATACTGCGCCGGATTCTGCATAGGAGTGAGTTCTGTCCATTTCAGACAACCTGTTCCCAAAACCGCACTTTCCACCTTCATTCCCTGCGGGTACAGGACAAACTGGCTTAGTTCTGCGCCGGGAGCTCCGACTTTTGGAATATATCTCCACCCGATTGTATTCACTGATGAAAAACCTGATTTTATGGCATCAAGGTTTTTGCCGGTTATTTCTTCTTTTGCTTCAAAATTCAGATTGAGAAAAGTATTGCCCTCGTAGCTGACGTTTGTTTCATAATGCGGCCTCATTACATGAAGGTCTTCTATATCGGCATAGATTTTCGGAATGCCGGTCTGTTCACGCCCGCCGAGAATCGGCGCTGTTTTATTCTCCCAGACAACAAGCGTGTATGAACCCTCAAGAGTGTCTTTTTTGCCTTCGAAGCGGACGGGAGAGGAAACATTGACAAGGTTGTACATGCCTCCGTGCATCCAGTCAATCTCTGTAAATCTGCTGAAAAAAACCTGCACTTCCGGCGAAATCAGTTCAAATTCTTCAGGAATATACTGTTCAAGAAGTTGTCTGCCGGTTTTATAGGTCAATGCAAGTGTTGTCGCTCTCTGGCGTATAATCCGTTCAGGATTAAATCTGCCTCCTCCAAAATGAACCGGCATCAGGTATGTTGAATCATCACGGAGTCTGAACATAATAAACTGATAATAAATCATAAATTATAAATCTTCTGTAAAATTACAGTTATTTACTGCAAAATATGATTTTTTTAATGAAAGGAGGAAACCGGTTGGAAACAGAGAGTAAGACAGGCGGGGATACCTGTACAAAAAATGGAATTTTCAGTGATATCTCATTTGAAGTAATTATCCTGTTTATATTTGGAATTTTTATGCTTCTTTTTGGAGCTCTGCTGTTTAAAATTCATACAGGCGAGATTGCTTATTCACCAGACAGTACTTACGGCCTATTTCTTGTGATTATCTCGTTTCAGATAATTACACTTGGGAAAACACCTTTTGGTGACCTTCCACGGCTATGGATTGTTTTAATTCTTGGCATGTGTACTGCCGCGGCAGGGATGACAGCCTGCTTCATTCCGGGTCTTCTTACCGATTTTGTCAGGATTCTTGCAGGAGCCGTACTATTTGCAGGCGGCATTGCACTGCTCTCAGAGCTTTTACTTTCAAAGGAAAAAGCACAAAAATGGATATCAGTTCCGGGAATTCTAAGGGAACTGACAATTGCCGCAGCGCTTGTCTACATCATATCAATAGTAACAGGGATTTTAACACTTATACCCGGGATTACATCCGATATGCAGACAGGAGTGATTCTGCTCATATACGGCATATGCTTTTTTTATCTTGCATGGTGCATACACCGCGTAAACAAAGAATATCCGGCAAAAGCACAGGGAGAAGCAAAAACAGAGAGTGCAAAAGAGAAAGCGGATACAAAAGAAAAGAAGGCCTTAAAATATGCGTCCGGAAAAAAATCCATAATTTTTGATGATGCCTCATTTCCTTTATCAGTCTCAATTGTAATGTCAGTGGGTTTTTTGCTGCTGCTCCTGGGAATTCTTTTATTTCCGGTGAATCTTGGAATTATCCCTTTTTCTCCTGACGGCCAGCTTGGACTTTTAATGGTTATTATGGCCATACAGATGATGGCGCTTGGTGAGACACCTCTCGGGCAGTACAGCCGCTCATGGATTCTTATGGCAATAGGAGTCTTGTTTGCCGCAATTGGAATATTCTCCTGCGTCGTGCCCGGAATTCTTACAGGAACTTTGCAGGAGCTTATAGGATTATTAAATATTGCAGGAGGTTTGATTCTTCTCGCCGGGCGGTTTATACCTGTTATCATAAGCCGAAGCAAATCTCCGGCAGAAAAAACCCCAACTCTTCCCGTTCTAAAAAATCTGGCAATTATCCAGACATCTTTGAATATCATCTCAATAGGCTTTGGTGCGTCTATGTTTTTGCCTGGAATAGTTCCAGGCGCGGTCATTGCAGGAATTCTTATTCTAAACGGAATTATGCTTTTTGCACTGGCATCAATTGTACTTAAAATTGACAGGATGATAAGTTCAGGATTTTCAGAAACTGCAAAAGCCGGTTCCTAAACTTACATGCACCCTCATTTAAATTTAATTTTTTTTGGAATGCTTAAGACGCGTTATAGCAAAAATCTGGTATTAGATTTTGGCCTTAAAAGAACTGCCTGATTCTTTTCTGGCTTTCTTCATTCATAAATCCGTAAATTGAGCCAGCCATAACAGGAAGCCATGCCTTTATTTCATCTTCTGTCAGTTTTGATGCTTTGCAGTACTTTTCAAGGTACATATCTGCTAATTTCTCATCAAAAATGAAGAAATCCATGTAGCTTCGGCATGCATCAGCAGCCGGCGAGCCGCTCGAGACTTCTGCCCAGTCTATAATCTGATATTTTTCTCCGTCAAATATGATATTTCCGCTGTGGAAATCCCCATGACAGACACAATATTCATCGGGAAACGTTTTTAGCTGTTCTATAAGACGCTTTTTTTCATCATCGGTAATTCCCGGGCTTACAGCAATTGTTCCCATGAGAACCAGTTTTATGGGCCTGAATTCGGTTGTAAATGCCTTGTGCATCGCAGTCTGGAGCTCAACAACTATGTCCATGTATTCTTCTGCCCTGTCAGGATTTTCAACCATCATATCCCAAAGAGACATACCTTCTATTCTTTCCATAAGAAGGGTTGTTCTTCCGGCAAACGTTTCAACGCCAAAAATTTCAGGCGCAGGAATGCCGCAGTCCTTTACAACCGCAAGTGTAAAAGCCTCCTGGTAAACCTGTTTTTTTGGCTGGCCTTCCCTGTAGACTTTTGCTGCAACACCGTCTTTTGCATATATTACAGCAGACTGCCCGCTTCCAATCTCCTCACCATAGCGTTTTACAAACTCATCGTCTTCTCTATTAATTCCACTTTCTGCGCCGTCCGTCATTTGATTACGCTCCCTTACAGATAAAAAAATATTAATTGAGATATATAATCAGGTTATTTTAGGTTGTTATTAAAAGAGCGGTTTTTTAGGTTTAGTCTTCTCATAATCCCATGTATGTTAAATGAAGAGAATTCATGCCAGCAGAAATCCACGGAAATAAATATCTTTATTGAATAACAGTAGCATAAAAATGATTCTTTATTAAACACGGTTTGATCTCTTTTAAGATGATTTTTTTATAATGGCAGGGTTTATCAAATTACTACCGGATAACAAGCATAATGATTAAAATACCATAGATTTCTCATGATTATTCTTTATGGCAAAAAATTCTTTTATTTTTCTGGGATGTATTCTTTGGTATTTCTGGTATTTTCCGGATGTACACAGTCTGAAACAGGCACACATATGCCCTGCAATGGCTAAAACAGCAGGAAAACACAATAAAAGAGTAAATAATAACAGAATCCATATGCCGGAAAAATAGATTATGAGATGTTCCGGTTACAAAATCCTTTTTTTTGGAATGCTTAAAATATCCACAGACTTAATTTTTATTATATGTCCGCAGACAGTGATTACGAAAATGCCGCCGGTTTTCTTGCAGGAGATAGATTTGCCCGTGAAACAGGGATTGAATTAATTGATGTCTCAAAGGGGCATGCAAAAGTTTCCATGAAAATTGAGGAGAAGCACAAAAACAGCCACGGGACAGTTCATGGAGGAGCCCTTTTCACCCTTGCGGATGTCGCATTTGCCGTTGCATCCAACTCACACGGTATTCCGGCATCGGCGATAAACGCTCATATCTCATATATAACGGCCGCAAAGGACGGAATTTTAACAGCGGAGGCATGGGAATTCGCATTAAACCATAAACTTGCGTCATATACCGTGACAGTTACCGATGAAAACGAAAACAAAATCGCGATATTCCAGGGCATGGTTTACAGGAAAACACCAAAACCGGACGCATTAAACTAAAAATATAACTTTTTTCAGGTTAGATTTTTTTACAGGTGAAATAAAGAAGCTTTCCGGCCTTTTTATGCCGGCTGTATGAAAGACCTGAGGATTCACAGGCACTGACTATATCGCTTTCAAATATTGGTTTGTAAAACCGCCCCTTTTTATAATAATACCGCCAGTAGGAATCAACTAAAATTCCGCTCTCCATTACCGGACAGCAGCATACAAATGAGCCGTTTCTTTTCAATACACGCGATGCCTCTTTTACTGCCGTTTTCATATCAGGCATGAAATGAAGCCTGAGGGAGGAGGCAACAACTCCAAAGGTGCCGTCCTTAAAGGGGAGCTTCATAGCATTACCCCTTACAGGGTTAAAAACTGCACCGGCATGATGTAATACCTCATCTGCCGGTCGTAGCTTTGCGATGCTACTGGAATTTTTGAGACCCAAGGTTCAATTTGAAGGTTTTCACAAATACAAATTTAGAGTTTTTTTTATAAAAATCAGTTGTATTAAGTTCCAAATTAAGAATTTTGGCCAACATATTTTTATTGAATCATCTTCTTTCAGCCATGTGAGATAATATACAGGCTGGGATCAGTTTTGGAAAAACATTTCATAAGGATATCCATGATGAGAAAATCATCTCTAATATCTTGAATTTATCATCATACAAAACATTTTGTTTTGAATATATGTATATTATTCATAGATAGTATGAATATGATAATTTAAAGATAAAGTTTATTAAATGAATATATATATATATATTTTTTTCAAAAAAATAAAATATTATAACCATACTTAATCAATATTATGGAGTCCAGTAATTTTTGTCTTTCAAAAGAGGTTTTAGATGAAATAAAAAATTTCTACCTTGAGTATTCAGATGGATCTAACGAATGGAAATCTGAAAATAGCGAAATCAAAAAAATCATTCCTTTAATCAGTAATAAAATTTCTCCAAGATATAAGATATTGCAAAAATGTTTGGGAGTAGGAGGTACATGTATTATATTTAAGTGCATGGACAATAATCTGAATATCCCATGCGCATTAAAATTTCCAAGACCTAATCCACTAAAAGCTAAAGATTTCTCTGAAATTGTAGAAGAAGAAATATCTCATCTCATGGAAACAAGGCATCCAAATATTATTCAAATATATTTCCAAGATTCTTTCACCTTTGTTGATAGAGAAATTCATTTTTATTTAATGGAATTTATTCCTAATGCACAGGATGCACTTGATTTTTTTAAAAGCCAACCAAGGTCATTACAAGAAATAGTGAGTGTTATTGAGCCAATAGTTAAAGGAATATCTCATCTTCATAAGAATAACATCGTTCATATTGATATTAAACTTGAAAATATGTTTATATCAGCAGAAAAAGCAAAAGATGGTCAAACTATTATCAACCGAGCAGTCATTGCTGATTTGGGGTCTGCTAGAAAGTTGTTCTTAGAAGGTGAATCTGATGGAAATGTTAAATTAGTATTTACTGAACCTTATGCACATCCTGAATTAATAGAGAAAATAGCAGGGACTCTCCATCCTGATGAAAACAGAAGAAGGGCTGAGTTAAAAAGATCTGAGTTAAAGAAGTCATTTGATTTATTTTCATTAGGAAAAAATTTAAGGAGAATCTTAAAATTACATGATATTACTGAGTGGAAAAATCTTGATTTTTATCATCGTAAATATTTGGAGTTATTAGCAGTAAGATTATTGGATGGAAAAAATTTGCAAGATGAAACTGCTCTTGGATTGCCAATAAGTGCGTTTAAAGAATTTAAATATAATGATATTTCTGAGGTTGAAATTGATATTAAAAAAATTACCGGTGAATATCCGATTCAAAGAATTGTCCCAGAAATGGATAAAAATGGGATAAAAACAATCCAGATTTCAGGGATTTCTACAACTGTTTTTACGGAGAGACTGAATAATATAGTCAAGCATCAGGCTTTTCGTAGATTGGGTGATGTAACTCAATTAGGATTTATCAACTTAATTTATCCTACAGCCACCCATTCCAGAATGGAACATGTTCTTGGAACACTATCAAATGTTGTTTGTTATTGTGATGCACTATATAATGATCCTGTAAATCCTTTATTTAAGCAAATAATAAATGTAAATGATTTAAATGCAGTATTACTGGCAGGTCTTCTTCATGATTTGGGCCAATATCCTTTAGCTCACGATTTCGAAGAAGCGGAATCTAAAATTTTTTCACATGAAGAAATTATTAAAAAAATGTTAGATTCAAATCGGGACTCATTAGAACTTTTATCTCTTAGAGAAACTATAATTGATGAATGGAATGTCGAGCCAAAAAGAATAATTGAAATAATAACTGCAAATCCAAATACATTCAAATCCTCTATAAAAGATAGGCTCCTGCATACAATTATCGACAGCCCTATAGATGCAGACAAATTAGACTATTTAGTTCGTGATTCAGTTAATTTAAATATTCCTTTTGGGAAAGCAATAGATTATCAAAGATTATTCAAATCTTTAACCGTCATATTCAAAGAGCAAGAACATAAGGTGTATATAGCACTTGGAATTCATGAGAAGGGTAGAATTCCTGCTGAAACTGTAGCATTTGTAAGATATGCTATGTTTGGTACTGTATATTGGCATCATACATCAAGATCGATGAAATCTATGCTTCATCGTTCAATATGGGAAGCTTTAGAGTCTTATGAAACAAGAGAAAATAAAGTTCTTAAGATTGAAGAGTTTGAAGTTTCTAAGTTTAAACCTCCTAAAACCTCTAAATCTAAAGATCTTAAGGATTTAAAATCTGATTTTATTAATTTTATCTTTACAGAAAAAAAAGACATACAATTAGAATTATTTAAAAATCCTCCAAATCCATCATTTAAATTTTCTCAAATTTCTTCTTCTGATTTACGTATAATTAATTGGCTTAATGATTATACTACTGAAGCAGGTTCTACATTATTAAAGATGCTTTGTAATAGAGAGATTTATAAGAGAATTTTAGTAATTAGTCAAAAAAACTTTCATTTATGGGAAGAATTAATAGATTTTCGTAAAAATTATGGATGGAAAGGAGTAATTGAGCTTCAAAAAAAGTTTCAAGATCTAATAATTAATGAAATAAGACAATTTGAACCCTTAAAACGTACAACATCTGTTCTTTGCCCTGATGCCACGATGAAAATTATCGAACTAAATGAAAAAGGATACATCCTTTTTCTAATTGATATACCTGTTGATCGTCCAGGAAGCGAGATAAAACTAGAATATTTACCTGAATCTGACAGAAGAGAAATGCTTGAAGAATGGAAAGCACCTTCTACTCTAGAGCATTCTATTATTTGGAAACAATTTGAGGATTCGTTCATAAAATCTGTAGGAAAAATAAGGGTTTTTTGTTATCCAGATATTGATGCTACAGTTATTGCAGCTATAAATAAGGAAGGATTAGAGAGTTATTTAGAAGATTCTCTTAGTTCTTCAGAAGCTTATCTCAAATCTATAAAAAAATAGACATTCCATTTTTCTCTCTCATTTTATACACAATTTTAAGATTTATTTTATAAAAATTAGGAGCATCTTACTAATTACCAAGATTCTATTCAAAATATTTTAATTTTGCATTATATTGTCATTAACGCCTAAAATAATACAAAACATGAGACCACATCTCATCATAAAACTTTGTACAATGTCCCTCTCAAAGCCAGGTTGATCGAATAGACTCACACAAGGGGATAGTGACCATAACCTTCTCCCTTAATTCATCGGTACAGCCCTTTGACAGTATTACCAAGTTTAATGAATTTTTTTAGATAGCTTTGCCATCCCAGTCCGGCAATCTATGTCAGAAGTCTCCATTTTTCTCAACTCATCAAGCCCGAAAAGGCAGAACATGTAAAGGGTGCCGGCGCTCCTACCCAAGGTATTTTCAGATGACATGATTTGCATTCAGGCTGTTGTAGAGCTCCGACACCGTTTTTACCGTTCTGTAGCCTTTTTCGGTTATTATATAGTCGCTTCTTTCACAGCGCTGAAAAATCATCCCGGAATCGGTGAGTTTTTTTATATGAAACAGAAGATTTCCGCCGCGAAGACCTGTAAGCCGTGAGATATCGGAAAATGACAGACTTTCTAAAAGGAGAGCCTTTAATATCTGAAATCTCTGCACATTTGCAACCGGCTCAAGAATCTCCTTTACAACCTCACTTTCAGGAGCTTTTGAAACAACCAGTTTCTCATCCTCAGGCCTTGCGTAGACGCCAAGAGACTGCATCAGGTCAACCTGCTTTTCAAAAAGGCGGAATACTTCCGAAAAGCACGTTTCGCAGTTCTCAGAGGCGCCTTTGCTTTTCAGTTCTTTCATCTGCTCACGGTATGAACTGATAATTTCATCCGATACTTCATCGTCATGAAGATGGCAGACAGTGTTTTGCAAAAATCCCATAAATACCTCATAGCATTTCTCACGCATGGCGCAGCCCTCAGTCATATTTGATGAAAGACAGCTTTTTGCGGTATCTATCTGATTTTTTTCAAACATCCCTGCATAATTCTTTTTCATATCGCCAAGTACTGATTCAATATGCTGCTGACCTGAGCGCTCCATGAATCTTTTCAAATCGGAACGGAGCTTGAATATCTCGGTTTTGAGTTCTTCTATCTCTGATGGAGACTGAAGTAAGGCTTCCATAATCCTGTACACCTGCTGTTTTGCTGCAGGGTTATTATTCTGTAGCACCCCGCATTTGTATATTTTAATGCCGCTCAAGTATATATTACTAACTCGCATAGTATATTCCGGTGAAGAAAATGCCAGCATGGAAATACACAGGAAAAGAAGTGACAGAAGCAAAAGCAGAAGAATCGTTAAAAGCAATCAAAAGTGCATGTTTCGGGTGTGCAGAACACAGCCCGGACTGCTCAATTGCAAAGGCGGCAGGAGATGTATCCGCAATGATAAGCTGCGAATGCCTCTCTGTCAGAGAACAGATTCACAGCCAGATCTCAGGCGCACTTGCAGAA
>NZ_JBSREC010000097.1:0-6155 GCF_055145805.1 Methanomicrobium sp.
ATCATCGTCGATTAGATATATTATCCTGAAATCGCCGACCTTTAACCTGTATTTTTTTGGGTTTGTGGCTGTTAAGGGTTTGATGTCGGCTGACGGACGGGGTTCATGAGGATTTTTTTCAAGTTCATAAAGAGCATTTTTAATTCTTTTCTGCTCCTCTTTTTCAATATTAGAATATTGTTTCTTGAAATTCTTTGAGAGAAGAATCTGATAATTCATAGCTCTGCAAGAGGCGTGAATTCCTCATCTGCAAGAATTCTGTTCCAGCGTTCATCAGCCTTTTTCCAGCAGGCATCCTCCATAAGACGCATTATAATCTGGTCAAAGGTCTCTCCCTTTTCGCCGAACTTCCTCAGGTTCTCTTTTGTGTCAGAGGAGACCGCAATAGTTGTAGCCATTATAATCATTATATTGGATATAGGGGATATAAAATTTGTGCAGTCCCGGCATATATCCCGGGGCTTACCTCTCACCCGCAAATCCCGTCGCAGACCGAGAGCAAAAGCCTCTCTGCACAGTCCTCTTTTGCCGCCACCCTCTCTTCGAGCAGGTCGCAGAGTTTCATGAGTGAGTCCACCCTTTCTACGATTCGGTGCTGTTCTGCGAGTGGTGGGAGGGGGATAAAAAACTGTTCTAATATTTTTTTACTTAATCCTTCTCTTGAAATTCCTACCTGTTGCTTCATTATTTCAGATTGGAAATAGGGAGATATTACAATTAAATGAAGGAATTGTCGTATATTTTCATCAACAGATCGTATTATTGAAACATGCTGGCTCACATTTCCTTCCTGAAAATTATCTGAAATAAGACAACTACGCCCAATAGATGCCCCTGTGATATTTAACAAGATATCTTTGGGTTGAACAAAAGTACCTGACATATTTTGATGTATTTCTGGGGCTATATAAGCAACATTGTCCAATTTCAGACCATCATTCCATACATTTTGAGATCTAATAAAAGGTATTCCTTCATCCCGATAAACAGATTTCCCTCCTCTGGGGGTGCTTCCTGAACCAATTTTTGTTATAATATCATCCAATCTCGTCCAGACCCACTCCTTCGGCAGAACATACGGCACATCCTCATCCCTAACCGGAGAAAGAGCCTTCTGCTTTTTTATCTTCCCCTCTTTTATAAGTCTCTCCTTTTCGGCCTGAATCTTTTTCAAAAGAACTGCTGCCGGCTCATCCTCCGGATTTTGTGAAACTAATTTACCCTGCACTGCAAGCTGCAAAATCGTCTTTCGAAGTTCTGCTATGCTCTTCTTATCGTCAAATAAAACTCCGAAGTTTTCGGTTAATATTTCCCGTGCGACATCTGCTTCTGCGGCGTCCTTTGAATCGAAAAGGCAGTTTAAAGATGATAAGAGAAGCATCTGGCGTCTTTCTGATTCAGCATTTTGCCGGGCTTCGAGTTCGTCGCAGAGTTTCATGAGGGAGTCCACCCTTCCTACTATGCGGTGCTGTTCTGCGAGTGGTGGGAGTGGGAAGGGGATTTTTTCCCATTTTGACTTATTAATTATAGGTAATGTTCCAATTGATGCTAATTTAATTACTAAATCTTGAAAATAATTAGATTTTAATGAAATCAATAAATAATTAGAATTTATTTGAGAAAAAGGAGTGACTGTATTTATTTGTTGATTGCATGAAATGTCTCTTTCAGTAATATTTGTTTTTCCTATTGAACCACCAATACAAACCATCAATACTGATTTTTCTGGAATAGATCTTCCATTGTTCAATCCAAGTTCAGATAATCCTTCATTGTCATAATTAATTTTATTTTCAGTAATGTCTGCAGGTTTGATAAAGGGAACATAATTTCCGAAAAAATCAGGATTATTTTTAGGAGGTGTAGTACCTGTTTGGGTAATTCCAAGTTCACCCAATCTCGTCCAGACCCACCCTTTTGGAAGGTCATACGGCACTTCCTCAGGATCAACCGGCGGGAGAGCCTTCTGCTTCTTAATCTTCCCTTCTTTTAGAAGCTTCTCCTTTTCTGCCTGAATCTTTTTTAAGAGGACTGATGCCGGCTCATCCTCAGGATTTTGGGGGACGAGCTTACCCTGCACTGCAAGCTGTAATATTGTCTCGCGGAGTTTTGAGATTCCTCCCTTTGCTTTTGCGAGTGTTTCAAAATTGTTTGTCAGGATGTCGGATGAAATTCTTGTCTTCTCTTCGGAGTTGGAAATAATGTTGATATTGTTTTTATTGTGTGTATTTTTTGTATTGCTCATGCCCGGACCCGTCTGTTATATTCAGTATTATCTGCCATTTCCCAAAACGATATTGGAAAGGCCGGCCGCCGGTTTTAGTTGTGAAAGAGAAATAATCAAAAAAATATAGGATTCATCTGATTCTTAGATCAGGTTTTCTTTGATAATCTTCATAAAGACTGGTTTTGAGTATCCATCCGAAATGGCCTTCTTTGTCAGCCGCAATTCTGTTTGACTCCAGAAGATGTTTGATAATATCATCAAAAGCCTGATAAGTCATCTTTTCTGAAAGGAATTTCTCCCATAAGGCACGCCGTTTGTAATGGCCGCTCCACTCCCTGATTAGGTTTTCAACCATTTCTGTTGTTTCCGGGCGGAGTGCAGGTATTTTTATGGAACAGTTTTCTGCCTGTTTATCCACTCCGTCTTTTTTCATATCAGGTAATATGTCATTTTGATTCATATAAACAAAACCTCCTTTTGAAATGATATTCCCGGCATTGTTAATTTAAATATGATGCAAAAATTATCTAACCTTAATCCAAGTGGTGATTAAAAAACTGTATTCTGAAGAGATTTTAGGATTTCATCTGGCGAAATCCTTTAAAAATAATCTACTCCGTATCTAACCTTAATCCGGGTGGTGATTAAAAAACTGTATTCTGAAGAGATTTTAAGATTTCATATGGCAAAAGCCGTAAAAAATCATCCAGGTTTATACGGAATATTTATTTGATGTGTAGTCATAAAAACGAATCACTTTTTTTTGTCAGAAGTCTCTGTGAGTGTCCATTTTGCTGAAAATGTCTTCCCTATTGTTTTGATTATCCCTTCTTTTCTCATATCCTGAAGGAGATTTTTTATAAATAAGCGTTTTTGATCATTATCTAAAGCATCCGATACTTTGTCAAGTAGCAGTTTATCAATATCACTTCTTTTTGCATAACCAAACTTTCTTAGATAGGCAATTATCAGATCTTTAAAGTGACTTTTATCAAAAGAAAGATTCTTAATGTAATCTGCTTTTCTGTCAATTTCTGATGCAACATTAAGGGAAATATAGATGTTTTTAGGACGCCGTCCTTCAATCAGTTTTTTGGTTTTTAATGACTTATATTCTTCATCCGTCAGATTCTGCTTCTTTTGCACTTTATCAAGAGCAATAACATCCAATAGATTCAGATCTTTGTGCCGGCTAAGAATTTTAGTATATTTTTCATCAAGAACTCTGCCAATAATTCTGACTTTTACAACATCCTGAGAACTCAAATCATAATCAGGCATGGGGAAATTTCTCTCACGCTGATACCTGAATATTTTTTTTATGCCGCTTCCAACAGTATCAATCATTTTGAGATTCACCATTGCATTGGCAAGAAACCGGTTTCTGTAGAAGTGAGGGGGGGAATCACTTATAATTACATTTTCAACGCTTCCCGGCAGGAAATCTCCTTTGTTTGTAAAAATAAGGGAGTCCGATTCTTCTATAATAGAAATTCTGGCAGAATATTTGTAATCCTGATGGGCAATGCAGTTGTTCAGTGTTTCACGGATAACATAAGGGTCATACTGGCTGACTTCAGTTGGAAAAAGAGTTTCATCAGTAATATACCGATATGTCAGATTTCTGATCTTTGAATAGACCTTATCTACCGCAATTATGAAAGGAGGGCCAAAATGCTGATAATCCTTTTCGATACCTGAGTCATCCTTAAGTATCCATGTAATCTGTGAAATTGCGGGTGAGATCAGATGTTCAGACTCATTTTTTCCCAAAAGAATAATTGCTGCATTGGTAACTTTACCATCAATACATACTTTAGCTCTGTTTAAAAATTCCTCATCACTCCATCTGTCTACCTCGTCAGAAAGGTCGGGTTTTTTCTCCCTGAATTTTTTCCTGGCAAACAAAACCGCTTCAGAATCAAGGTCACTAAAGGATGCACCATTACAGATTTTTGCAGACCAGTCCGATTCTCCGCTCTGATTTCTTATTCTATCAATCTCGTTAATTGTCAGAGGTTCTAAGGATTCATGTACACGACCATATAATCTGCCTTTCCACGTTGTAGGGATTCCTCGTGTAGCCGGCGGGATTTCAAACATTAGCACTCTTCCTGCTTCAGTTTGTAATTCATGAATCTGTGAAAATGTTATTCGGTGATTAGTTTGTTTGGCAATTATTGGTTTAAGTCTTTCAAGACCGGGAGCGGTATTTCGGTAATTTGTACCAACAATTTTTCTTGGAATTTTATCTGTAACTCCAAATATGAGCCATCCGCAATCCTCGCCGTTAAGGTTTGCTTCATTGCTTAACGCAGAAAAAAGCCTCCCAAGCTTTTCAAAATCATAGTCATTTTTAGCTTCCTTAAATTCAATCCATTCTGTTTCAGAAGGAAGGTTAATAAATTCCTTTAATTTTTCAAGCATCTTTTCAGTCATCAAAATACTCTCCCGAATCCTGATAAAATTATTTACTTAAGGGCACCCTTAATCTCAGACAAAAGCTCAGCCCTTATCTCATCCGCCGCAGACTTTGCTGCCTCATACTGTGCTAAAATCTCCTCCGGGTGTCCGAGGTCTATCTCCTCAACATTCGGGTTTTTTATATCGAGATTGTAGTTGTTTTTGATTATATCAGCGACAGGTACACGCCATGCCTGCTCTGTTTCGCAGCGGTTTTCCCACCATTCCCTTTCCTGAGCGAACTCTGAGATGTGAATCGGCTTTGTTTTGTTATACGATTTTACACCATCCGGATACGGGTGTTCATAGTACCAGACGTCATTTGTCTTTCCCTCCTTTTCAAAGAAAAGAAGATTTGTTTTAATTCCTGTGTAGGGATTGAAGACGCCGTTTGGAAGCCTGACAATTGTATGAAGGTTAAACTCCGAGAGGAGTTTCTCCTTTATCTTTGTTTTCACACCTTCGCCGAACAAAAACCCGTCCGGAAGAACAATAGCGCAGCGTCCGCCGGCTTTTAAGCGGTGCATAATCATCACAAGGAACAGATCCGCAGTCTCCCTTGTCTGATAAGCCGCCGGGAAATTCTTTTCAATCCCGTCCTCTTCCATCCCGCCGAAAGGAGGATTTGTAACGACAACCTCAACCCTGTCGCTCTCGCTGTAATCACGAAGAGGGCGTGCAAGAGAGTTGTCATGCGCAATGTTTACCGGAACGTCAATTCCGTGCAGAATCATGTTTGTCGTGCACAATAGATGCGGCAGTGACTTCTTCTCAGTTCCGGAGATGGAACGCTTCAGAATCTGTTCGTCCTCAACCGATTTCACATCCACTTTTCTCACAAGGTCAATAACGGATGCTAAAAAACCGCCCGTTCCGCATGCAGGATCTAAAACACGCTCGCCGAGACGCGGGTTTGTCTGCTCAACCATAAACTGCGTAACTGCCCTTGGTGTGTAGAACTCACCCGCATTTCCGGCACTCTGAAGATCCTTTAGAATCTTTTCATAAATATCCCCGAAAGTATGCCTGTCCTTTGTGTTGTTAAAATCAATTCCGTCCTCAATCTTGTTGATTACCTGCCGGATCAGGGTTCCGTTCTTCATATAGTTGTAGGAATCCTCAAAGATTGCACGGATTACAAACACCATCGGATTTGCGCCGTCCGGTACAGGAAGTTCCTTTAGTTGTATGAAGAGTTCGTTGTTTACGAAATCAAGGAGTTTATCACCCGTAATTCCTTCAGGATCAGACGCCCAGCTTCTCCACCGGAGATCATACGAAAGAGGTGATTTGTAATCGTCGTATAAGATCTCGCATTCTTTCTCGCGGTCATCAAGTATTTTTAAAAACAGCATCCAGCCGAGCTGACTTAGGCGTTGCGCATCGCCGTCCACCCCGGCGTCCTTTCGCATTATATCCTGTATTGATTTTATTGTTGCACTGACTGACATAAAAAACCTGATAA
>NZ_JBSREC010000098.1:0-25122 GCF_055145805.1 Methanomicrobium sp.
TCCAAATGTAATTTCCGGAATGATTTGGTGTTTTAGGTTTGATAAAAGGATTAATTCCCCCCCTTTATCTCCCCCGATAAAAAATAGGACCGTGGTCTTTATAGCTTCTCTCACTATGCTCTTGAACTGTTAACAGAATGGTAAAAAATAAATTTTAACTGACAGACTTTTGGTTTTATTGTAATGATTAAAAATGCCATATCCGGTGTTATACGTTAAATAAAAAATTTTATTAGTTTAAATTGCCCCTGCGCTTAATTCCTGAATATCATTTTAGAATTAAGAATCCCTCTCTAAAAAATAGTTATGGTGCTGTTATTAATCAGCAGATATCTCCGTTCATGTACTCCTTGAAAGCAAAGAGAATATGGCTGTCATTATTAAGTTCACTTAATAGCTGTTCTCTTTCTTTTGGATTGTAATCATCAAAAAGATCAAAGTATACAACGTTTGCTCTTTTTACATTAATACCTCTGTTTAAAAGATTTTGACAAATCTGTTTCCGGCTCATCTTTCCGGAATTTAGAAGAAAAACCGGACTGAAAATGATATCCCCTTTCTTTTTACCTGAAGATGAAATAAAATTAAAACCCGGCGAATTAAAACTCAGATTCCATGAATACTTTTCTGCCTCAGCATTCATCTGAATTTCCCGGAATTGTGATTCGTTTGCTTCAATATAATATCCAATCCCTGCATCCCACCCTGAATCATATATTTTAATTTTTTTATTATCCTCAATTCCGTAGCTGTTAAGAACCTGAAGTATTTCAGTATTAGAAATTATTTCATCAACTAATATTCCATCGACCCAGAATCCGATCTGATCGGCTTTTTTATGCCATTCTTCATTTGAGGTGCAGGGCTTACCGGTTTCGGTGATTAAATCTGTTTCATCTGACTGGATTTGTGAGGATTCCGAAGCATACACATATCCGATAAATGGATCAGTTAATTTGCCTCTTGTTGCAGTTCCGCTAAAAACATATACGGGAACTACTTTATCCTGTTCGTAGATTTCTGGTTCCATCCAGTAACCAAGAGAAATGTCATTGATAGTAATTGTATCAAATTCAGCAAGGTTTGCCGGATATACGGTATTTTGATTACACAAATCTTCATATGCATCTTCTTTTGTTCTTAACTGAACATTTCCTGCCGGTTCGACTTCTCTCCAGGATTTTACCATCCCTACAACTTCTCCGCCGTCACCTATAATTACCGAAAATTCATCTCCATAAACCAGAATTCCATCAAAATTTCTGGCATAACGAACAGCAATTGTTACATCATATGATTTTTCCGGTTCGATAGCTCCACTTTTCCAGACCTGTTGCTTTTGATTTACTTCTACATTTTTAACAAATGATTCTTTTTGAAAAGTATCTGTCTTTACAAGGAATTCATTCGCAATTTTTATTGCTTCTTCTTTAAAAGGAAGGACTGGTTGTACTTCAACACTGTCTGGAAATTCTTTATCAGGAATTGCATATACTATTGCACCGGATTTGGAATAATATGAAAACTGTCTTTGAGGATCATAGGAATTATCAATAATTCGTATTTCACCTGTATTTTGTATGTAGTCCTCCAAATTTCCCTTTATATCAAAGGATTCTGCAACTTTTTTTATGTGCTCTGTGTCTGATTTTTCAAATTTAACATCATACAATGGAACTGTTGTTCTTTCTTCTGTAAATTTTGCATTCAAAATAATATAAGGATTAGAGCCATCCGGTGAATTTAAAACCTGACCAGAAGAATATCCTGATATTTCAGCCTGTTCAGAGATGTTGTTCATTATTTCCATTGATATTGCAAAACATCCTAATATTGTAATTGCAAGCAATGTTCCAACAATTAATTTTATTCTCATTTTCTGCATTCAATCAACATTATTTGCTCTTATTTATTATTCCAGGCTCAATTGTGGCGGGATCTATTGTTGGAAACTCTTCTGAGATCTGAATTACTATTCCACGCTTGTCAATGAATATGGAATATGGAATTGGTCTCATATGTTCGGTCTCTATTGAGATCCTTAAATAATAGACATCCTGTTTGTTTGATTCACCCGGAGCATAATATTGAGCCGGGCCGTAATCAAGGATTTCATATTCATGGCCGTTAATAAGACTTATCACTCCGGGTTCATCCAGTGCTATGGCTGTTAATTCATCCTCGGAGAACTCTTTTTCAGATATGCATCCTGAAGACAGAATAATGCCTGCCATTAAAATCAGAATGATTCCAAAACATCTGTTTTTTCTGTTCATTTCCTATGATCTAAAAATATGAATTGGCATTATATATCTTCTCTCACTATGCTCTTGAACTGTTTCAAAAATTTTAATAAAAAATACAATAGGGAGTCTGGAAAATTATCCGGACGAACTCTTTTTTTTCTTAAAAGCCAGAATCAGAAAAACTGCTGTAAAAGGCAGGAAAAAATGCACAGGAGAGGTTACACTTTCTGAATTGCTTTTAGATGATACTTTGAAAGCATCTGCTTTTAATATTTCGGGAAGCTCCGCTGCAGAAAAATTGCTGATATCAATAAATCTTGAGTTCTCTTCTCCTGAATTTATGTATATCAGCCCGCCGTACGTTCCGCCTGCCATAATTTTTCCGTCATCAGAGAGGAGAACTTTTAATAAAGGATGGTCCAGAAGATAATTTCCAATTCTCTCCCCATTTTTATCCATTAGAAAAATCTGATTATCATGGCATATTGCAATAATATCCCCGTTATATGAGACGGCGGCGGATGATGATTCAGGTATGGGCAGATATCCTGGATTAAAATTCCATAACAGACTTCCTGTTCTGTTCATGTAATCTGTAGTATGTCTGTCCCCTGCGACTATGTATTCTCCATTTCCGGAGACAGCTATATACAATACAGAACCTCCCCAGTAGGATACATTTTGGGAGAAGAGTTCACTTCCGGATTTATCAAAGCAGATTGTTTGACTGTCACCGGCAATACCTATTGTATTGAAATTGTCAGAAGCATCTACCCTCGGATTTGCTTTGAAATATGAAGTGAGGCCTGTTTTATAATTCCATAGTTCCTCACCGGAAGCTGAATGCATCCTTCCTTTTGTAAAAAAAGATGTTCCTGTAAAAAAATAATTTTCATCAGAAGATATTACTGCTGAATCTATTGCGGGAATACGTTCTGAGAAATATTTTCTGCCCGTTTCATCAAAGAGATTTAGCGTATGTGTATAAGGGTCATCTGAAAGGTCTTCATTATAAACAAGGCAAAGTGAACCATTTTCAGATAGAACCGGTTTTGGCTTGCAGCCTCTGATATTTGATTTCCATAAGAGATTTCCTGAACGGTCAAAAAAAAGAACAGTTCCTTTTTCAGAACACGAGGCGATATACTCTCCGTTTCCGGAAATACTTATGCCTGAAACGCTCTCACATGTCTGATAAGTCCATTCCGGAGCATCTTCTTTTAAAACCAAAGAGACAATTCCTGTTTTTGGGTCGCCTGCCGCAATAAAGTTCCCGTCAGAACTCATTGAAATTTTTACATAATCATCAGTACCTGGTATGGTGTTTTGGCATTGGTTTGCACATGCCGGATATGATATCAGGGTTAAAGCCAAAACTAAAAAAATGGAAATAAAACTAATTTTTTGCATTAAAACACTTTTGATAGTTGAATAAAGCCGTTTATGTTCCCTATCATTATGCCCCGGAACTGTTTTCAAAAATTATACCCTCCCCTGAGAAATGATTTAACGATAAATGCAACATCATCGGATTTTAAGATATTCTCATACATCTCAGATGATTTTTCAAAAGAACTGTCATTATAGGTGAAATCTTCGATATGAGCAATTATGGACGGATTAATTATTACACCCTCATTTTTTAGAGAGTCAATAATTTTCTCCTCTACTGCATCTGAATCTGCATTCAGAGTTAAGGGGTAATAATGCAGACTTTTTGTAAAACATAAAGGTTCATAATATACCCATCCGTAAGTGGAAATACTAAAAAAATGAGTTAAATCATCAGGAATCTGACCTGAATATTGTGATAAATCTACATAATAATTATGAAAATATTCTTTGTTATAATGCTCCCATGCAATATCCCGACCGAGTTCTGTGTTAAGTATTTTGCTTATTTTTTCATCAGAAGTACCGGCTTTAAATCCTACTGTCGGATACCAGAATCGTTCTGAGTTATTTGCCGTGGTATAATTTGGATCACATGACCTGTTTTTTGAATTCTTTTTTATAATGAATACATCATTATAATCTTTGTTAATCTGATTCAGAGAGTTTACAATCTTTTTCTTAACATCAGCGTCTTCTCCGGCATAACAAAGATTTACTTTTTGTGTTTTGGAAATATTTAGACGTTTAAATGATTCATTTGAGAACAAAATCTCTTTTTCCACAGCATTTCCAGATATTGTGAATAAATAACTGATATCTCCGTTTTCACTTTTTTTCGGATTTTCAACATATGCAATCCCAAAGGATTCATCATCTACATATTCCTGTTCAGAGAGGATTTTAAGAGAATCTGCATAATTATTTTCTTTTGAATAAAGAACATAGTTGTCCGGACAGCATTCAGAATAATACATTTTCCAGACAATACCGGTATCGTTAAAGTAATCATTCATAATTGATTTTATTTCAGAATAATTGATTTTGGAATCAAAAATGATTTCCGGATACCATTTTACCCCAAGCTTTACAGTGTCTGATTTTGTAAATGTGTAATTGTGAGTAGGATAGTTTGAGGAGTGGGGTGTAGTTGTCTCTTCTAAATCATAATTATCGTTATTTTGGACAAAATTTATGGATACAAGAATTAAGACTGTCAAAATAATCAATAAAATTACAGAGATTTTTAGTAATTTATTCATAAGAATCATGATCCATAGAGGCCTCATTTAAGCCTCAGCTTTTCGTTGATTGTAGCCACTCCGTATATTATCAGCGCTATTATAGCGCCAATAAAGAATCCCTGCAACTCCAGCACAATAATGGAAAGCAATCCTGGTTTTGTGTTTGTCCCGAATGTCAGTAACATCATGATGGGAAAGACAAAAAAACCTGTAATTATGAGGGTGAAAACAGTCTTTTTTAACGGGAAACGGCTTTTCAGGATGAGGGCCGGCGTAACAATCCCAAGTGCGGCAAGGGCAAGCTGAGGAAGAAACACCATCAGACTCAGGATGGCACTGGTAATAGGCAGGTATCCGAAACTGCTGATCCCGGGGATGTAAAAGGGCGGGCTAAGGGTGCTTCTCTCAGCCAGAATGTCAGGGACCAGGGATATAAGGACCAGAACTCCAGCTGATATTGCGATGGCAAATCCTGTACTCTGGTTCAGCAATTCTTTTTCAATACCTACGATTTCATAGAGCAGAGCCGCAGAACACCCGAAGAGAACCGGCAACAGGATAATGATCCAGGCATATCTCAGCATCAGTGAAATGTAAATAAATGCAGTTGGTTTTACCATTACATCCGGCTGATTGCCGGAAATAAAAAATCCTGGTTCAAGATATCCCGGAATAACCCAGATCAGAACTATGCAGGCAAAAAATAGTCCGAAAGCCAGTGTATTTCTGCATTTATCCTCTTTAATGTTTTTTTTCATTAAACCGGGGACGATCAGAGGGACAGATATTACTACCGCCCCTACAAGTCCAAGTAAGAAAATACTTGATATTGAGAGGGTAAGGCTAATCCAATGTGATCCTGTATGAATAATATTATTTGTAAATTCTGCTGTCATCAGGAAAGGGAATAGGATCGTCCCGATGAGAAATAAAGTGATATTTGGTCTTTTCATTGTAATATAGCGGTTTAACAGAATAAGAGGAATTATCATTGACATAGAAAGTAGTGCAAGGGCTGGAAAAGTAATTACGGCACTTATAATGGCATCATTAAAAGGTGTAATCCCAAAATATTCCAATCCTCGGATGTAAAATGCCTGCGTTATCTGTTCCATATTTAATAATCCGGAAAACAGCAGAACAATAAGAAATAAGGTTGTTGTAAAGCATGAGATAATTGCCCTGCCTTTATTCACGACCATGTTGAAGAGGATCACTGTTGACAGGGCGAAAAAAACGACGTTAAGCAGATATATCCCACCGTAATCAAGGATGATGGAGGGCCTGAGATCTGTTGCGCTGAATAACTCCGGTGAGAGAAAATCTGGTAAAAACCATATCAAAAAAAGAGTTGAGATATAGAGTCCAATAACAACTGCCGGTTTTTCGCCGTAAATTTTGGTTAGAGATTCCAACCGCTTTGAAATTTGGACTATAGTTTCTTTCATTATTTATCTCTTCATATATCTTTCACTTTATAGATCCAGGTTCCCCACCACCAGTTACCATATGCAAGATAACGGTCCTGATTATTTGGGCTCCATCCATCATGAATAGTTACGTAGTTTTCCTGAGATATAGTTGTGTAACCTACACCTGTAACAGCATGATCTCCATAGTCTTGCGTTCCGTATAGAGGTGTCCCACCATGTAACAAGGCAAGCATGAAAGGTCTCCCATTATCAATCTCACCTGTACATGCTTCCCAAGAAACCCATAAATAGTCGCCTGTAACTCTGACGTCCGATGCTCCATATCCATGATTATCAAATACGGACTGTATGCCCCCTACAACATTTCCTTTAGCAGTATCTCCATTTGAATTGGTACCCATTTCCACAGCCAGTTCATCAATAAGATCATAACCGTTGTTTCCGAGAGGCAGATTACTAAATCCATGATTCCTCCAGAAGGCTAGAAGCATGCCTGCTGCCGTTGGACAACAGCCATGAGTGCCTGAGCCGCGGAGATAATATGGGACACCGGAAACATAACCTGAACCAGAACGTGTGGAAAATGAGATGTCTTTGTCTGGTGTAGATAGCTCTTCATCGATAGAAGTCCAAAGGCTGCTTGCTTTGGTTTTTTGAACTTTTTCCCATTCTTTTGTTTCCTGAGAAGTTTTTCCTGAAAGGATCTGCTGGTCTATTATACATTGTTCTGTCAAATCGACAAATATTCCTTCATTGGATTGTATATTCTTATCTGCAAAAGGATATTTTGCATAATAAAATGTTGCTCCCAGATAAAGATACTCAGGATCTTTTGAGATACTTTTTCCTTTATATGCATCAGCATCTGCCAGTGCCATCAGGTCTGAAGGTACTTTGGGAATATTCCCTTTTGAGAATTCAAGGATTGGATAATTATCTTTTGTAGCGGATACAATGATGTAACCTGATGTTTTTTTATTGTTCGTCACATCAAAGGCGTATGCGTTGATATTCCCATCGAGGTCATGAAATATAGTTGATGACTGAGCTATAGCATCATGCCATTCTGAAAAGTCTTCAATAGATGAGGAAATTTTCCTTATATTAAGGATTGCAATTTCTTTAGCGTAATCCTGAGAAATTAAGTAGCTTTCTGAGATTTCATCAGGTTTTTCTGGAGCACTAATCGAATTTGTTTCGTCTCCCGCACTAACCGCCGGAACAAACACCGCCCCGAGAAGTGCCATTACCAATAGCAGGCTCAAGGCCCGCATGCCTTTTTTGATTTTCACTTTTTTCACCTCATTTCGTTTTTAAAAACCGGCATGCAAACTTTAATCTGCTATAATGCGTTTAAGATAAAATGCCGGTTGTATCAATCGGTGGATAATTCAAAAGGAAAAGAAGGGAAAAGGATTGGTTAGATCTTCTCTTCTTTTCCATTTTTTTAACTGGATTGTTTTTTCAGGTTTGATAAAAGAGAAAAATCTCCCAAATCTCCCCCGATAAAAAATAGTATAAGGGTCTTTATATCTTCTCTCACTATGTCCTTGAACTGTTATTTGAAAAAGTAAAAAAAATGCATAATTGAAATAATTTATACTGATTTTTAAGAATTAAACTGACTGAGTTCTATTATTTTGGAAAAAAGAGGTGTTTAATGTTTTTTGCTGTTCTGCGCCTTTAGAATTTAAAAGTAACACTCCATGACCTATTTTCTTGCATTAAGTCAGATTTGCTCTCTCAAATTCGAGATTTTCCTTTATTTCATCAGGAAGATTTTCAATGATAAAAGATTCAAGACCTGATTTAATGTAGTAATGCCCTGATTTACCTGACTTTCGCACAGACAGAATTCCGGCATTATCCATTTTTTTAATATGCCATGTTACAGCACTTTTTGAAATGTTTAGTTCATCCTTAAGATCAGTGTTTCTTATCCCTGGGTATTTTGCAATCAGTGCAAGAATTTTAACCTGAACCGGATTGTGGCAGATGCTGATAATTTTTCTTTCCTGCCCGGAGAATGTGTTATGATTCGGAAAAATTCTCTTTGAATGATCTGAACTTTCAATAATTATATGATTGTTATTTTCAAGGCATCCGAGATGATACCGGAGAGTTTCCCTGTTGATATTCATCTCATCCGAAAGCTCTTCTATGCATCTTCCCGGGTATTCCCTGACATAATCAAGAATCTTCTTTCTTCTTGCATTTTCAAGTGCATATCTGATTTTTCCTGCAATTAGCGGACAAAATTTAATTGTGGCAAATAATCCGACGAATATTGAAGATAACCATGAAACCTGAATCCAAAGCGGCAGATCCCAGAAAGTTTCTGTTCCGTCTGCTCCTGAAACGTCTGCATTTGGATCAGTACTCTCTCCAAAGGTTACTGTATATTCACAGCACCCTATATGAACACATGACAGGTAAAATAAAAAAATGAGAAGAAATGTCTTCTGTTGAATGTTCATGATCTGTTTTTCATAAATATATTATATATAATAATCTTCCACTCCGGACATACTGTATCCGTAGCATGCCATTTTACTCAGTTAAGGTTATCAGAGAATATTGACCATTTTATTTAATCTTACAGAAAAACGCAGGAAAATAATATCCTATGATACAACCCCCGGTAAATTCCATAAAATACGAAAAACCCGATATAAGTGCCTTAAAAAAAGAAGGATACACCCTTTGTGATATGCATGTTCATACCTGCTATTCAGACGGACTTCCCAAAATACCTGATTTGATAAAATATGCCCAAAAAAAACAGATCTGTCTTTCAATAACAGATCATAATGAGATAAACGGAGTTTTAAAGTCTCTAAAATATGCAAAGGATCTGCTTGTAATCCCCGGAATTGAACTGGATACAAAAGAGGGTCCTCATATTCTGATATATTTTTATACGGCAGATGATCTCATCAGTTTCTTTAACGACTTTAACAGGGAAAAAGCAAAATTAAGTCCGGCTCTTACAAAAAATCTGCCTGTTATTAAATGCCTGACACTTGCGGAAAAATATGACTGTTTAAGGATTGCAGCGCATCCTTTCGGATATTACGGGATCAACCGCGGGATTTTAAAATGCGTTGATAAAAATATGCTTCCCGGAGTTATGAATCACATTGACGGAGTAGAGGCAATCTGCGGCGGGATGATTAAGGGTCTGAATCAAAAGTCAATGAATTATGCCCGAAATAATGAAATCGCTTTTACAGGCGGTTCGGATGCACATCTCCTCTCTGAAGCAGGGAATGTTTTAACAGGCACATTTGGTGAAACGGTTGAGGAATTCCTCTCTGAAATAGAAAAAAGAAAAAATATTGTAATCGGGAAATCAGGAAACTGTCTTAATAAGGGTAAAACTGCAGGTGTAATTGCATGGAGTTTTGTACCCTACACCAAATCATTTATCTCTGCACATTATTCTGTGAATAAGCAGAAGGTAAACAAAATTTTCAGGTCTGATGAAAAATAACTACATGTCTGTCTGGTATTAAAAAAAATTTAGAGGAGGGGTGAAAAAAGCCTTGATACTGACAGTTTTAAACGGGTAATCTTCGGAAGTGATGATATACGCTCCGGGGTAAGTTCAGTGCAGTTTAGGAGATCTGCAATAAAATATTCCTTTAATTCCTTTGCGATTTTTTTGTCATACATTATTGCATTTGTCTCAAAATTAAGCCTGAAACTTCTTACATCCCAGTTTGCACTCCCGACCGATGCGGCAGTCTCATCGACAACTATCGTTTTTGCGTGAATAAATCCGTCATTATAGGTGTAGGCCTTAACACCGGCATCAAAAAGCTGCTCGATATATGAATACCCGGCCCAGTAGACAAACAGGTGATCGGGTTTGGAAGGAATGATGATTCTTACATCAATTCCGGAAAGGGCCGCCATTCTGAGGGCATCCATAATGCTTTCATCCGGAATGAAATACGGTGTCTGGATGTAAACCGACTCCGTTGCAAGCGTTATCATCTTCAGATAAGACTCCTTTATCGGATTCCAGTAATTATCGGGGCCGCCTGAGACTATCTGAACAGGCACATTATCACCAGTATACGCGGCATTTTCTATCTTATCGGGGAAATATCTGCTAAATATCTCAATCAGATCTGTCTTTTCCGCGTAATTCCAGTCCAGAATAAATCTTATCTGCATGGCAATCACAGAACTGCCCCTGATCTCAACAGCGGTATCTCTCCATGGTGACCATTCGGGAACACGGTCAAGGTAGTCGTCTCCGATATTAAATCCGCCGATGAATCCGGTTTTTCCGTCAATCACTGCAATTTTTCTGTGATTTCTGTAATTTATCCTCGGGTGTCTTATTGCTACCAAAGACGGGAAGAAAAAGGCAACTTTTCCTCCGGCTTTTATGAGTGGTTCATAAAATTCCTTTTTTGGTCCTGCACATCCCAGTCCGTCACCCAGAAATCTTACTGTTACACCTGCTTTTGCACGCTCTGTAAGTGCAGAAAAGACCTCGCGTCCGATTTCATCATCCTTTAAGATATAATACTCCATATGGATGTGGTCTTTTGCATTTCTGATTGAATCAAGAAGAGCTGCAAATTTTTCATTTCCGTCGATAAAAACCTTTACTGCATTATCTGTTGTAAGAGCTGCCCTGTTGCTCTCCATAAGCATCAGAATCATCCGTTTATAGGAGTCGGAGATCGTTTTTTCTGCCGGAAGCTCTTTTGTAAAAAGCTTATTTTTTTGTGATTCAATATATTCTGTAAGTGCCTGACCCTCCTCTTTTTTTATTTTAAACATTCTTTCACGGTAAAAACTCTGACCAATAAAAATATAGAGGACAAAACCTATAACCGGGGCAAAAATAAGTGCCATTAGCCATGCAATTGTGGCAGAGGGGTTTTTTCTTTCAATAAAAATAACTGCCAGGGCAAAAATTATATTTGAGATGATTATAATCGGGATTATTATGCTCCAGAGAAACTGGATAATGCTGTATATTCCAAACACCGCCTGATATCTTTTTCAGATAGTAATAACTGTGATTTTCTCTGCAAAGTTTATAAGATAAATGGAATCTGTTCGCCGTAAAAAGAGGTCTGTTGCTGTATAATCTTTTTAGTTTTATAACTGACAGCATGTTATATGTTCTTAAAAATAAGGAAAAATGCCAATTGAATTCTCAATTACACTTATTTTACAATCAGTGTGGATAACGGGCTGTGAGTTGCGAGATATCCGGAGACACTTCCCAAAATAAGCCGGCTGCCAAGGCCTTTTCCTGTTGAGCCGATAACTATCAGATCAGCGTTGATTCTGGAGGAAAGGCTGATTATTGCATGTCCGGGATCCCCTCCCTCCACATGAAGAGTGTATATGATGTTTTTATCCTGACATACCCTGTCGATCATATCTATGGTTTCATCCTTGTCTTTTTCCAGAAATTTTCTGCTGATATCATGGGGTGACTCAACACCGTCATATGAGGTTTCGGCTTCTATTGCATTGTAGGTGTTCATATTCATTATATGGACAATGTGCAGCTCAGAATCTTCTCCCTTACAGTTTTCGATTGCTGACAGGAGGGCTTTTTCAGACTGGAGTGATCCGTCGCATGCAACGAGGATTTTTGAGAACATAATCTACTTTGTTCTTTTTTTGATACTTATTCTTTTTTAAGTTAAAAGTGATTTTATGGATCTAGAAAAGGGATTTGGAAAAATATCAGATATTATTCTGTATTGGCTGTGTGTTTTGCATCATTTTTCAATATATTGTATCTGAACAATATTTTATCGCAGAAAGATAATTTAGATCACTTGTAAAAGTGCAGAAATAATTTCAAAAAACGTCTAAAAAAATATAAAAAAATAATTTAAAAATTCAGAAGTCAGTCATGACCCTGAACTGGTCAATCTCTTCCTTGTTCATCTCTTCTAAGAACTGCTCGGCTGAATTCTGGATATTTTTGCTTGCTGTGATTGCACGGCCGACGACAATTATGTCTGCGCCTGACCCGAGAGCGGTCTTAACAACGTTCTGGCGTATACCGCCTGCGGTTGCAACGAGAAGTTTTTTGCCTGCTTTCTTGGCTGCATCCTTGATTGCCGGAATGTCTCCCCAGTTATAATCTGTTGATTCATTATCAATAGCACGGTGCATCTCAACAATATTAGGGATTGCATCCATCTTTGCAAGTTCTGTAATAAGCTTTGCAGGTTTGTCAACGTTGAGCATATCGATAACGGAGTAGATACCTGTTTTCTGGGTTTCCTTTATGAACTTCGCAATTGTGGATACAGGTGCAAGACCTGATACAACAACAGCATCCGCAGATGCGTTTGCAGCCATTCTTGCCTCAAGGTTTCCTGTGTCAAGGGTTTTTAAATCCGCAACAATAAATGCATCAGGTCTTATCTTTCTGATCTCATCGATTACCGAGAGTCCGAACTGTTTTATTAAAGGTGTTCCTGCTTCAATTAACACGTGATCGTTTTTGGGAACTGATGTCAGGACTTTTTCTACTGATCCCATGTCAACAAGGTCCATGGCCACCTGCAGGTATGGAGGGTCCCAGAGCTTGTGAACCTTGAATCCCATTACAGCATGACCTGCGCGGTCTTTCTCATCCATGAGTGTCTTCTTGTCAGGGAATTTGTCAAATGCATGCTTAATTGCAAGTTTTGTTGAACCGTAATTATAGCGGTAGATGCGGTTGTAGTCCTTTGCGTCAGGGTGGAGGAACGCGCTTACAAGAAGAACTATATCTTCAGCATCGCATTCGTCAAAAACACCTTCTTCATATGAATCTGCAACTGCCTTCGCAACTGCTGCCTGGACTGCGCCAAACATTGCATTAACCTGAGCCTCAGTTTTAAGAGTTACTTTTGGTATGATGAGTGTTGCAGGTTTTGTCAGCAGATTTGGTCTTATTACTGCCAGAAGAGGAGTGTGTCCCGGAGCAAGTTGTGATGCCGCATTTGCAAATGCCATTCCAACCGGCCCTGTTTTATCGCCGATTAAGAGATCGATGTGCGCAAGTTCTGCGCCTTCGCCTTCGAGTGCTTCACCAATTAAATACATATCAGGTATCCTACCTGTCTTAAATATGGGTTTTACTTGTAGAAAAGAGTAACTTGCAGCCTGGGCTATGGTGATAATTTCATAAAAGTGGGGTCGGTGAGATTTGAACTCACGATCGACGGGTCTCTCCGAACATGCGGTTATAACACGCTTTCATCAGAAATGCAGATCATGCATCAGCGCTCCAACGGATCATCACAGGATTTCTCCTCAGCAGACCCATTGTTCATCATACGCAAAGACCGTTGGAGCCCGTCGCCATGCCGGACTAGGCCACGACCCCTCCTAAGAATCCAGTTAATGTTAAACATCATAGAATTTAAGAATTTTGATATTCATGTGAAAAATGACGTTTATGAGATTTTTTATATTAAATTCAAATCCGTCAGATATAATTCCTATTTTGATCAATGTATATAATTATGGCTAAGATAAGCTACGCGAGTGGTTTGTCGGATGTTCCTCTGATTGGTGAAACAATCGGGGAGATGCTTGAAAACATCGTAAATGAATATCCTGACAATGAGGCTCTGGTTTCAGTAGACCAGAACATAAGGTGGACGTACAGCGAATTCCTGAAAAAAGTGGATGAGCTTGCCCTTAGCCTTATGGCACTCGGTGTCAACAAAGGTGACCGCGTAGGTATCTGGGCAATGAATTATGCCGAATGGGTGGTTGTACAGTTTGCAACCGCTAAATGCGGCGCAATAATGGTCAATATAAATCCGGCTTACAGGACATTTGAACTGGATTATGTACTCAAACAGGCTGAAATTCATACTCTCATCCTTCAGGGACGCTTTAAAAATTCTGATTATGTGGGAATGCTCTATGAGGCATGCCCTGAGATAATAGAGTCAAGAGCAGGAAAAATATCCACTGAAAAGTATCCTTTCCTCAGAAATGTTGTGTTTATAGGTGATGTCCCGTACAACGGAATGTTCACATGGGATGAATTTCTGGCGAAGGGTAAAAATATCAGCCGCGATGAGTTAAGGGAGCGGGAATCGACTCTCTCGTTTGACGATCCTATAAACATCCAGTACACATCAGGCACTACCGGATTTCCAAAAGGCGTTGTTCTGACCCATCACAGTGTTATGAACAACGGTTATACAATCGGTTCGGGAATGGGTTTTACAGAAAAGGACAGACTCTGTATTCCTGTTCCCTTCTATCACTGTTTTGGAATGGTCCTGGCAAATCTTGCGTGTGTAACGCATGGATCAACTATGGTAATCCCTTCCCCTGCATTCGATGCGGAGACTGTCTTAAAGACTATTGATAATGAGAAATGCACGGCGGTTCACGGTGTTCCGACGATGTTTATTGCCGAACTCAAACATCCCAACTTCAACAAATACAAGTATGATACACTCAGGACCGGAATTATGGCAGGCTCTCCCTGTCCTGTCGAGTATATGAAGGCTGTAAATGAGAGGATGAACATGAAAGATGTTGTAATCGTCTATGGCCAGACAGAAACGTCTCCCGGCGTTACAATGACAACAACCGATGATCCTCTCGATAAAAGAGTTACAACTGTCGGAAAAACCTTCCCGCATGTCGAATTAAAGATAATTGATCCTGTCACACAGAGGATTGTCCCGTGCGGTGAAAAAGGCGAGATCTGTGCACGCGGATATGTTGTCATGAAATGCTACTACAACAACCCGAGCGGCACCCGCCAGACAATTGACTCTAACGGATGGAATCACACAGGCGATCTCGGAATAATGGATGAGGAAGGTTACGTAAAGATTGTCGGAAGGCTTAAAGAGATGGTCATACGCGGCGGAGAAAACATATATCCGCGTGAGATAGAGGAGTTCTTCCACACAAACAGAAAGATTGAGGATGCATATGTAATCGGCGTCCCCGACGAGAAATACGGCGAGGAGCTGATGGTGTGGGTAAAACTGCGTGACAGGGAATCCATGACAGAAGAAGAGTTAAAGGAGTTCTGTCAGGGTAAAATTGCGCGATATAAGATCCCGAGATATGTAAAGTTCGTGGACGGATTTCCAATGACTGTATCCGGAAAGATAAGAAAGCTTGAGATGAGGGATATCTCGATAAAAGAGCTTGGTCTTGAAGATGAAGCGAATATTGAGACTGCTTAAAACCGATATAATATCTGTTTTTTAATTTTTTTAATTTATGATAATTATCTGATATTCCTGTTTATCAGGTTAATTTATTTTATATTGAGACTATCATCTGAAATAGTTGTTCTGAAGTAATTCGGGTGGATTTTTCATGAATACAAAGTCGAAGTCACACTGGGGTGTTTTGATTATTGCCTGTATGGCGGTTTTCATAATGGTCATTGACACAACAATTATGAATGTATCAATATCAGCCCTTGTGGCTGATCTGAATACAGACCTTCCTTCAATTCAGCTCACAATTGCGGTTTATGCTCTGATTATGGCTTCATTTATGCTTTTTGGAAGCCGGATGCAGGATGTTTTAGGGAGAAAAAAGTCTTTTCTTTTTGGAGTTTTTTTATACGGGGCAGGAACTTTTGTGGCTTCTGTCAGCTGGAATATAAACAGTCTTCTTATAGGGTGGTCAGTCCTTGAAGGTCTTGGTGCGGCTTTTATGCTCCCTGCAACCTCGGCTTTTCTAACAGGTGCATATGAAGGGCAGGAGAGAGCATTTGCATTTGGAATGTGGGGAGGAATTGGTGCCGCGGGTGCCGCATTCGGGCCTATTGTCGGAGGATTTTTAACAACTTATTATAGCTGGAGATGGGCTTTTCGTCTTGAGCTTTTAGTGGTTTTAGCAATTATTATCTTTTCCTATATGTTAACTGAGCAGAAACCAAAAGCCCTGTTTAAGGACATAGATGTAATCGGGACACTGCTCTCATTTGGCGGACTTTCTCTGATTGTAATCGGGATCTTATCGCTACGGAATTATTTTCTCTGGGATATCATTCCGGTAATAATCGGGTCCGGGATGGTTGTCCTGGGAATATTCTATTTCTGGCAGGTTAAAAGGAAGAATGCCGGAAAAATACCTCTTGTGGATGTTGATGTCTTTAAGAATAAGATATTTAATATCGGCAATGCAGTCGGGATTATACAGAATATTGTTATTGCCGGGTTTTTGTTTATAATACCGGTATTCCTTCAGTCTGTGACAGGAGTCAGTGCATTTGTTACAGGTCTTGCCCTTCTGCCGATGTCAGTTGCAATTTTTGTGTTTTCAGTATCTGCAAACAGACTTTCCGTATATGCCGGCCCAAAGGTTTTGATTCTTGCAGGTTTTGTTGTCGCACTTTGCGGTTCACTTATGCTAAATGATGTATTCGGACTTGGAACAGAAGTTATGGATATAATCCCGGGTTCTGTGATACTGGGCATAGGAATCGGAATAATACTCTCACAGCTTACAAATATCACCCTATCTTCGGCATCAAAAGAGCATGAGAGTGACGCATCCGGAGTTTTAAATACGTCAAGACAGCTCGGTACATCCCTTGGAACGGCAATTATCGGAGTGGTTCTTTTTATTGCTCTTTTTAACGGAATTTTTGCCGAATCAGGACTTTTGGACAATTCAGGAGATATGCCGGATGAGGAGATGGCAGAAGAGCTGCAGGAATGGGTTTATAAGATGAAGGAAGTGCCGCTGCCTGAAGTTTTAACTCCTGAACAGATGTATAAAACAGAAATTATTGTTGATTATGCAATCAGTTCTGCGATGAAGCAGGCGATGAATGCTATATCTCTGATATTGATACTGGGATTTATTCTGACTCTGTTTATTCCAAAAAGGCGGTTGTCAGACTGATTTTTTTAAAAATGGCGTATGAAAAAAGGGGGTGTAAATTATGTTAAATCAGGATGCATCCTGCTTTCTTTTTACAAGTGAGAATGCCGTTTCAGAGGCATTTTTGCAGACCTCTTCTTCTCCCGGTATAAATCCGTCGTGCATCAGAACTCTTCCGTTGCAGATAACGGTGTCAACCGCATTTGAGCCGGCTGAATAGGCGATGTTTGAATCGGCATTGTAAAGCGGTGTCATGCAGGGTATGTTTGTTTTTAAGAGGACTATATCGGCACATGAACCTGTCTTTAGTATTCCATCCCCGAATCCGAGGGCCTTTTTCCCTGATTCTGTTGCCATAGTAATTGCTTCATGTGCAGGGAGGACTGTATCGGAATTCCAGAAGAATTTCTGGAGGAGTGCTGCGGTTTTCATCTCTTCTAAGATGTCAAGATTGTTGTTGGATGAACATCCGTCTGTTCCGAGTGTTACGTTTGCGCCGGAATCAAGAAGTTTCTGGTATGGCATTGCCCTGTTTACGGCAAGTTTCATGTTTGATACAGGGTTGTGTGAGACTGACACTCCTCTCTTTCCAAGAAGTTCGCATTCCTCATCGTCAAGCCAGCAGCAGTGCGCTGCAAGAGTTTTATCTGTTAAGCATCCGCATTCGTCCAGAAGTCTTGCAGGTTTCATGCCGTGGTTTTCAATACAGCCCGAAACTTCGGTCTCTGTTTCGCTGAGGTGGATGTGAAGCATTATGTCCTTCTCTTTTGAGTAATCCGCACACCATTTAAGAGCCTCTTTTGAGACGGTGTAAGGTGCATGAGGGCCTACAGCCGCCTTTATACGGGGATTATTCATCCCTTTTACAAAATCATGGAGTTTTTCAGTTGATTTAATCTCATTTTCCCTCTTCTCCGCATCTCCAAAATCAATGAATCCGTGACTTAATACAGCTTTTAATCCGCATTCATCAACAGCTTTTGCCGCTGCCTCCATGAAGAAGTACATGTCATTGAAAGCAACTGTTCCTGAACGGATCATCTCCATACAGGCGAGTTTTGTTCCCTGGTAGACATCTTCATCCTTTAAGTGTGCCTCAAGAGGCCAGATCTTTTCCGAGAGCCATTCCTGAAGGTGCATATCATCTGCATATCCTCTTAGAAGTGTCATCGCCGCATGTGTATGGGTGTTTACAAATCCGGGTGATGCAACACTCTGTGTCCCGTCAATTATGAATTCAGACTCCCCAAAATTTCCTGAATAAATGTCTGATATCTCTTCAATAATTCCTGTATCGCTGATAAAAATGTCTTTTTTCTTTCCGTTTACGAGTGTCTGTTTTATGAGTACTGAATCAGTGTCTCTGAAAATGTCCGGTTCATCTGTGGATTTAGGCATTTGATTAATCTCCTTATTTTATTTTAAACTGTTAATTACTATTATCAGGAGTATACTAAAAAATGCTTTTTTCGTTCTCTGTTTGATCCAAAAAAGTAAAGGAATTTTATTTTGCAGATTAAGCAAGGATTTCTATGACCTTTCCGATTATATCCTCGATCTTTTCCTTATTCTGACGGGATTTTTCAAGGATTGCCTCATAGGTAAGCTCATCGCTGCAGAGTCCGTTGCAGTAGTTGTCAACCGAGCATATGGCGGCAAACGGGATCTCAAGTTCGTTTGCGATTGTGGCCTCACTTGCAATTGTCATACCGACGATATCTCCTGCCCTCTGCAACACTTCAATCTCGGATGATGTCTCAAAACGTGGGCCTGCAGTCTGGACATATGTGCCGCCGACAGTTGTATCTAAAACTTTTGCATTGATCTTTTTTATGAGCTCCATGTCTACAGAAGGTGCAACATGACCTATTGCGTTGTTGTGAATAGTGGGTATGGAATAGGGACTGTAATAATCATCAGGAAGAATTATTGTTCCTGGTTTTATCTCCTCTTTTAATGAACCGACAGATCCGAATGCAACAATATTGTCAACTCCTGATAAGGAAAGTGCGGACATGCATGCGGCAAAATTTATTTTGTGGGGGGGTGTTCTGAACTGATGGCGCATTAATACCGCGATCTCTCCCAGATATACTTCTGCAGGTCCGAAAGGAGTGGCTATCATTTTTTTGTCAAGTTTTGGGATGTCTGCATAAAGAAGACTTGTTCCCCCTACAATTCCAAGCATTGTTGTTATCTCACCTAAATTTTTGAATAAATATTATTATGAGGCGCAGTCCGGTTTATTGGAAAACACCATTTTGTTTTTTTTTCCGGCAGTGAATTTTATCATTCGTTTATCTGCTTTATTTTTTTTAAAAGCAGGGTTTTCTTTTAGAAGTTTGTGACTATTACTTTAATATTTTATATCTGCTCCGGAGACAGATTTTGTCCGGCAGGAAAAAACTTTCAAAACAGTTAATGTATTTTGTGAACTCATTATTTTTCAATGGGAATATTTCACACTGTCAGTGATGATGCAATAAAAGCAGGGGAATGCACTGATGTCTATTTTATCCGGACAGAGGATATCCTGACTGTTGAAGGCAGAAATCCTAAGGTGACTGTGGAGATTACCGCTGCATCCCTCCCAAATGAATGGGGTGTTTTATGCGGTCTCAATGATGCGCTGAAACTTCTTGAGGGCCTCCCTGTTGATGTCTATGCAATGCCTGAGGGCAGCATATTCTATCCCGGAGAGCCGGTGATGAGAATTGTCGGAAACTACAGGGATTTTGGAAGGTTTGAGACGGCGCTGCTTGGTTTTCTGTGCCATGCTTCAGGAATAGCATCGTCTGCGGCACTGATTAAGGCTTACGCAGGCAAAATCCCTGTTTACTCCTTTGGCTCAAGACGTCAGCATCCGGCAATCTCGGAGATGATAGAGAGATCGGCATGGATTGGAGGTGTTGACGGGGTCAGCAACACGTGTGCCCCGGCAGGTATCCCTCTTGCCGGCACAATGCCGCATTCCTTTGTTATGTGTTATGACAACCCCAATGATGCCTGGGTATCCTTCGACAGACATGCACCTGAGGAGGTTTTCAGGGTTATGCTCTGCGATACATACTGTGATGAAAAAAGGGAGGCTCTTGCTGCTGCCAAAGTTGGCGCTGCCTCCGTCCGTCTTGATACCCCCAGTTCGAGAAAGGGCAATATGAGAGCAATTCTGGAAGAGGTCAGATGGGAGCTTGATGTAAATGAATTTTCAGATGTAGGGATTTTTCTATCCGGCGGTCTTGTTGCAGATGATATTACTGAATTTTCTGATATTGTGGATGCATTCGGGGTAGGTGGTGCGATTGCAAACGCACCTGTTGTCGATTTTTCCTTAGATATTGTCGAGACCGAAGGAAAACCTGTTTCAAAAAGAGGGAAGAAAAGCGGTGTCAAAGAGGTTTACGAGTATGAGAGCGGAGATCATATCATGATCCCTGCCGGTATTCCTGCGCCGGAGGATGCAAGGGCTATGATGAAAATATTCATAAAAGACGGTCAGATTTTAAATACGCCTGATATGCAGAAATCCCGTGCAAGAGTTTTATCAGCACTTCTAAAATTCACCTGAGAACAAAATAAAAATAATTTTTTTTTAAAGTTGTATTAAAAAAAGAGACTGATTTCGATTTATATTGTATATTCGCCCTTAATCCATCTGAGATCAGCACCTTCAATTATTGCGCCTGTGAGATCTGCGTTTGTTAAATCAGCACCTCTCAGATCTGAGTGACTGAGGTCTGCGTCTCTTAAATCCGCTCCGCGAAGGTTTGAGTAATCCAGTTTTGCACCTATCAGATCAGCGCCTGAAAGGTCAGCACCTGAAAGTTCTGCAAGTGTTAATTTTGCTCCGTGAAGATCTGCGTCTCTTAAATCCGCACCTGTAAATATTGTCTTGTATGCATTAGCCCTTGAAAGGTCGGCACCTTCGAGATATGCGCTGCTGTAATCCATATATGATATCGATTTTGGCACAGAAACTGCATTCTGCTGGTTTTGGCCGGGAATACATGCGTCTGTCGCCATAAGGCCTGTTAAAAGAAGTATATTTCCTATAACCGAGGCCACCAGAATTACAACTGCGATAATAAGCAGTTTTAGCATAGTTCTTTCTTCCATAATTTACGACCTCCTTTGTGATTGTCTAAACAAAGAATCTCTAAGAATTTATATATTGTCTATGATTTAGTTCCTGTTAAGGCAGTTAATTAAATTAAAATCAGACAAATCAAAAATAAAAGTTAATTCCGGCAAATATATTCTTAAGTTTTTAAAAAATAAAAAGGAATGTTTTGATATTCTGAGCTTTATTTTTTAATATTTTATGTAATTCAGACTTTTGCTTCATCACTTTCGTTCATCAGATAACCGCCGTAGGATATGAGCCATAAAGCAAGTGGATAAGCTATCAGCCTTTCAACTCCTCCCGGCCCCAAAACGCCGTAACTTTTGGTAATCAGAATTAAAAATGAGGTGATGCCGGTTATTCCCATAAGTATGCAAAGATAACGGTAAGGGCCTTTTAACCACCTTACTGCCTCAATTGCGGATATTGACCCGATGATGAAGGTTATTCCTGCGGAGATTATATGTGGCAGTCCTGTATTTTCCGGAAAAACTCCCACAAAAAAAGCCCCGATTCCTGCTATGGCCATACAATACAAAAAAGGCATATTTGAATTTTTTTGGATAAGGATTAATGCGGCAGAAAACACAAAAATTCCGAATATCATCGTTGAAATATTGAAAATTATATCCGAAGGCCAGGGGCCGACACCCAGATCACTTATGTAATTGTTTTTGACTGAATATCCGGGGTAGAGTGCCTCTGAAGTTATCATTGAAACTACCCAGATGATAACTCCTGATATGAGTAAAGCTCCTGCAGTCTGAACCCCTGCCGGAATAGATTTTTTCATCAGATTTTCTATTTAATTATTCCTGCGTTTATCTCTTTTGGTGATTTTTATTTCATGATTAAAAAACCTGTATTCTGTAATATGGCTCTGATATTTAAAAAAAAGAGAAGCGGGGTTTTAAAAAAGTTATAGAAGTGTGAGTATTATGCAGACTGTTAACGGGATTATCAGATTGTCGTCAACAGGGGATATGAGCTCGGCAACACCTGCAAAAAATGCGGTTATTGCGGCTGTCACCGGTGATATGAAGAAGATAAGAACAATAAATCCTGCAAACATTCCGGCGGCTGTTCCCTCAAGTGATTTTTTGTTGTATATCTTTTTTCTGCCGTATCTTATTCCGATAATTGTTGTAACACTGTCTAAAACAGCAAGCACAAGGACTGCTGCAAAGACGATATTTTTCTCAAAGAATAAAAGGCAGAAGAGAGTGCTGACAAAGAATAGTATTGTGCCTTTTCCGGGGATTGTATTCTCTCTTTCGAGTATCTGTATGAGTTCTGAAAATAAAGGGATATGAATTTTTTTTGATATGGCATCGGATATAATAACAGACAAAAAGACAACAATTCCCAGAACAGGTATTGAGATATCCTTATCTGTAAAATATATGAATGATGCAACGATTATTCCGAAGAACATATGCGAAATCTGTCTGAACTCTTCCTTCATCTAATCTTTTATATACATTTCATATCCTGATTAAGTCTTCTTTTTATGTTTATTTCCCCCCTTGTCCGGGATAAAAGCAAACTCTATTTATTCTACAAAAACCTATTATTTTCTGCAATTTGTTGCGGGCTGGTAGATCAGGGGTAGATCGCTACATTGGCATTGTAGAGGCCGCGGATTCAATTTCCGCCCAGTCCATTTGTTTTTTGGTTGAAGTTTTTCTTGTTTTTTAAAATTTTTTTTGATTGATGAGCTTTGGGTTTTTTTGTTCTTGATCATTCCGGCATGTGCCTGATGCAGGGATGCTTGCCCATCCCTGCGAAGGCTATCTTAATTTCTGACCGGAAAAAACCAACGGAAAAAAATGAGGTAAAAAAGGAGCAGTTCTGGAAAAAAAAGTGTTTACTTAGATATGCTCAAAAAAAGGAAATAATTTATTTTCACAGTGTACATGGATTGAATATATCTGTTGATTTTTGAGATTTTATTATAGAAAAGATAATTGATCATAATATCATATGTTTGTAAAAATAGATGACTACAATAATTTATGAAGCTAAAGGGAGGGCCAGAGAATATTCTGAATTAGCAGCTAATTTATATCGTGGCTGTGATCATGGGTGTACTTATTGCTATGCTCCTTTAGCAACAAGGAAAAAAAGGGAAAATTTTGTAAAGTCTGAAGTTCGAGAAGGAGTATTAAATAAATTTCTAAAAGACGCCAAAGAATTAGAGGCAAAATGTGAAAAAAGGCCAATACTGCTCTCTTTTACTACAGACCCATATCAGCAATTGGATGTTAAATCTAAAATTACACGAAAGGCAATTCAGATTTTACATTCTCATAATCTTAAGGTCTCAATACTAACAAAAGGTGGAATCCGGGCAGAAAGAGATTTTGATTTGTTAGCAAAAAAGCCTGAACTTAGTGAATTTGGGGTTTCTTTGGTATTTCTTGATGAGGAGATGAGAAAGAAGATTGAACCTTTTGCAGCTTCCACTATAGAGAGGATTGAAACTCTGAAAAAGGCTCATGATTTGGGAATATATACATATGTTTCATTAGAGCCGGTATGGTTTCCAGAAGATTCCCTTAAGATAATTGATTTAACGCATGAATTTGTAGATTTGTATAAAGTTGGAAAGTTGAATTATAATTCCCAACAAAAAGAGGTTGACTGGAAGAATTTTAAAGATAATGCTGTTTCAAAATTAAAAGAATATGGGAATAATTATTACATTAAAAAAGATTTACAAAAATTCTGCTAAAAGCTGAATAAATCCTTTTGATAGGCTGATTTTATTGGCATTAATCCTTTTTCTGTAGTCCAATTATAAATTCGATATTTTTCAAATTCTTTAGACATTTTATTTTTCAATACATAATGGCCCGCCTTACTATCTGTGCAATGAATCATAGTGTAAACAATTTGATCATTATCTCCTGGAACAAATACGATAAGTGGTGGTTTATTGTATAGCTTTGACAATTTTTCTAGATATATATCTAAAACAACATATGTCTTAGGAGTTGAAAATCCTTTTTTTTTCCAAATATCCGTATAATATTTTTCTTTTTCTTTCCAGTCTTCTATTGACATATCATAACCAATTTTTATGTTTATTGGATGTTCATCAGAAAATCTTTGGAGAACAGATGTTAGAAGAGTGATTATAATTTCGGGTTTCTTTTCATCAGTATTTTTAGTATATCTGTTGTAAAAACTCCCAACATTTTTAGAAATATTTTCCACTACTTTCCAAGGTAATTGCGTAGGGCCATAAGGATCCAATAGCCAGACACTAGGATATGATGATTTCAATTTTTGAATAGCAATATTTGTGGCTTCATCTATTTTTTTAGATTCAAAAATAGTCTTTTCATATACATGGGGGCAGTCTTCAAGATCCTTTACACTTTTTTTTAGTAAATTTAGTTGTTTTTCATTAGTGTCCTTATTTTCATGATAAGAATTCAGAAAAAGAGTATTTCCGTTAGGATATTCTCCAAACATTTTTGCTGCAATTAATGCTGATCCCATCCATTTTTCACTTTTGCTTTTATTTGTTGCCCAACCACTTGCTGCATAAAGATCACAGAAATTTAAAGGAGGTGGAGTCCTCTTTGAGTTTGCACCGACGTTCAAAGCCCAAATATTTAGATATGCTCTAATAAATTCATGCTTTAGTTCTTGCTGCTTCCCTTGTATTTCATATAATTCAGGCTGTTCTTCTGAAGAGATTTTTTCACTAGAAAATTCAGGATAATTTGTTTTGATTTTTCATCCCCCCCTGCTATAACATAAGATTATTATAATTATATTGTTGATATTTGTCCAACTGAATAAATAGTTTT
>NZ_JBSREC010000099.1:0-35352 GCF_055145805.1 Methanomicrobium sp.
TGATTATGGCATCTGACAAGCCACACATGAATCTGGCCGTGGTCGGTCACATTGACCACGGGAAATCCACAACAGTTGGACGTTTACTGTTTGAGACCGGTGCTGTGCCTGCGCACATCATTGAGAATTTCCGTAAGGAAGCAGAATCAAAAGGAAAGGGTTCCTTTGAGTTTGCATGGGTTATGGACAACCTGAAAGAGGAGCGCGAGCGTGGAATCACAATCGATATCGCTCACAAGAGGTTTGACACAGATAAGTTCTACTTTACAATTGTAGACTGCCCCGGACACCGTGACTTCGTCAAAAACATGATCACCGGCGCATCACAGGCAGACGCGGCACTTCTTATTGTTGCAGCACCTGACGGAGCAATGGAGCAGACAAAGGAGCACGTTTTCCTTTCAAAGACACTTGGTATCAACCAGCTCATTGTTGGTATCAACAAGATGGATGCATCCAAATACGAAGAGAAGCGCTACAATGAAGTTGTTGAGCAGATCTCTGATCTCGTCAAGATGGTCGGATTCAACCCTGCAGACATTTCATTCATCCCTATGTCATCCTTTAAGGGCGACAACATTGCGGCAAAATCCGAGAACACACCGTGGTACAAAGGACCTACTCTTCTTGAAGCACTCAATGCACTCAAAGCAATTGAACTTCCAACAGCACTTCCGCTCCGTATTCCTATCCAGGACGTATACTCAATCTCCGGTATCGGCACAGTGCCTGTCGGACGTGTTGAGACAGGTATCATAAAGAAGGGACAGAAAGTCTCATTCATGCCTGCAAACAAGGAAGGAGAAGTAAAGTCAATTGAGATGCACCACGAAGAGCACGATCAGGCACTTCCTGGCGACAACATTGGTTTCAACGTCCGTGGTATCGGCAAGAACGATATCCGCCGTGGAGATGTTCTCGGCCCTGCAGAAGCACCACCTTCAGTTGCAGAAGAATTCACAGCACAGATTGTAATTCTCCAGCACCCGAGTGCAGTCACAGTCGGATATACACCTGTATTCCACTGCCACACATCACAGGTAGCATGCACATTCGTTGAACTTCTCAAGAAGCTTGATCCACGCACAGGACAGGTCAAGGAAGAGAACCCGACATTCTTAAAGGCAGGAGATGCCGCAATTGTCAAGTTCCGCCCTGTCCAGCCTATGGTCATTGAGAACTTCAAGGACATTCCACAGCTTGGAAGGTTTGCAATCCGTGATATGGGTTCAACCATTGCAGCAGGAATGTGCATCAGCATTGAACAGAAACAGATGAGATAATTATCTGAACAATATTTTTTTGGAGACCAAAAATGCAAAAAGCCCGAATTCGACTTTCCGGAACAGATTTCGCGAAAGTAGAGATGGTCTGTGACCGTATCAGAGAGATCGCAGAACGTACAGGTGTAAACCTCTCAGGACCTGTGCCACTTCCGACCAAGAGACTCATCGTTCCTATACGCAAGAGTCCTGACGGAGAAGGTACCGCAACATGGGACCGCTGGCAGATGCGTGTACACAAGAGACTAATTGATCTCGATGCAGACGAACGTGCACTCAGACAGCTGATGCGCATTCAGGTCCCAAAGGACATCGGCATTGAGATAGTTCTCGAAAACTAAAAAGGAGGCGGCAGTTGAGAGCCGCAAATTTATCCTCTCAATTTGGAAAATTTTTCACAATCGAGAGGACGCTGATTTTAATATTTTTAACCGGGCTTTTGCTCCGTTTTGTCTTTTTAGATCTTAAACTTCTGCATCATGATGAATCCATACATTCATGGTTTGCACTTCGTCTTTTAACGGAAGGGATTTACTCTTATGATCCTGTGTATCACGGGCCGTTTTTATACTATGCAACAGCAGGAATTTTCGGAATTTTGGGAACAGATGATCTAATCACAAGAATTCTGCCCGCAGCCCTGGGTTCTGTTCTGGTTCTTTTGGTATATCCCATATACAGGCTTGGATATCTAAACAAAAACCAGACGATAATAGCTGCAGTTTTTCTTGCCGTTTCACCCGATCTTGTATACTTCTCAAGATTTCTCCGAAATGACATATTCATAATCTTTTTCACGCTTGTAATTCTGGTAGCACTTCTGTACTATATTGAAAAAAAAGAGTTGAAATATGCAGTTTTGGGAGCTGTTGCCGCAGGTCTTGCAATGTCATGCAAGGAGAATATGCCGATTGTGCTCCTGATATTCGGAATATATATTCTCTATCTTGTATACAGTGATAAATTCATACTTCCGGATAAATGGCAGAGGGATCTGATAGTATCCTTGATCATAATAACAGGAATTATGACTGCCTTTTATTCATCATTCGGGATGCATCCTGAGATTTTGTATGAAGGCCTCATTAAGGCGATTGAGCACTGGACTTCAATGCACGGGCAGCAGAGGCTTGGAGGGCCGTTTTATTTCTATATAATCCTGTTCCTCTTATATGAACTGCCAATTCTGATTCTGGCGGTTGCAGGGGTCATCGGCTTTTTTAAGTACAGGAGAGGGGAAGATGAAAAATCCTTAGTTTCATCTGAAGAAAATCCGGAAAATATACCGGTGGAAGCATATGAACCTGAATTTATAACATCAAAAATTAAAAATACAGTTAAATTTGATAAAAACCGGGAATTCACCAGATTCTGTATATTCTGGATGGCAGTTTCCCTTGCAGTCTATGGATATCTCGGAGAGAAGGTGCCATGGTTAATTCTTCACCAGCTTGTTCCGATGATCTTTGTTGCGGTATATGACATTCAAAGATGGAAGATATGGTTATCAGCCGCAGGCGTTGTGTTTTTGATAATAATGACAATGCATGTGGCATTTACACCTGCAGATATAAGCGAACCTATTGTTCAGGTACAGAATTCCGAGGATCTCCGGACAGTCATGAGTTTTGTGGATTCGGCAGACCGTGTTGTGATATCAGATGAGGTCAGGTGGCCGTTTGTATGGTATTATATGGAGGATTATCCTGCAAAAGTATCCTATTATGCAGATGGATATAATCCCGATAACGGCCCTGAAGACTATGATCTCCTGATCCTTCATGACGGTGAGAAAATAGATGAAATTTCCGGATATACCAAATATACATTTAAAAAGAGCTACTGGGTGGATGTATATGGTCTTGTTCAGTCTTCAAGGCAGAAAGCAGATATCTTTGATGCAGGTTACAGGGGTGTGGTTATTGACGACATAAAGAGGCTGATTTCGTATTATTTCACCCGTGATACAGGTATTGGAAGCATCAATATTGATGTATTTGTAAAGAAGAACTCTTCTGTCAGATAACCGTTATCTAATTTTTTTAAATTATGAATTGCACATGCAACTTTTTTGATGTCTGCCTGTGTTCTTTATTTTATTGATTATCAAAAGATCTTTTTCTCTCTGTTCTGATTAAAAACAATCATTACCTTTTGATATAAAACGTAAATGAAACTAATATTCATGCAGGGTCTGACTGGAAATCAAATTCAGGTTTCTATAGGAAATCATGTGGTAATTCATATTAAAATATAAAGTTATTTCAGGCGGTTTTTATTTTATGGATAAGGGAAAAGGAGACTGGCTGTGGCAGTGCGCAATTCCTGAAGGCACGGAACTGCAGGAGCACATCTTAAAGACAGACCGGATCATCATAGTAGGCGACAGATGCAGGATAGATTACGGATTGTCCGGTGATGAGGTGATGGTAAGTGAATTCTGCCAGATTAAGGGCAATATTCATGCAGGGGGCGACTTACGATTAGATAACTGGTCAGAGGTAACAGGGGATGTAACAACAGACGGTGATGCATTCCTTGGTGAGGGAGTAAAAATAAACGGCCGTCTCGTGGTTCTGGGGGATCTTGATCTTGGGGACAATGTCCAGATAGATGGCGGATTTGAAGCCAAGGGATGGATATCAATACGAAATCCGATGCCCGTCATTGCATATATCATGCTTTATCTGATTACAATATTAGGTCTTGAAAAAGAGGAGGACATCAATAATTTCTTTAAAAAACTCTTCTCGGATGATGATGACGATGATGAAGAGAAACCTCTGCCTCTTATAATTCCGCCAAACTCTACTTTAAACATGGATATGTTCTCAGTTCCTGGCAAAATGAAAATCGGTCCCGACTGTCGTCTTCACGGGAATATACGTGCACAATCAGCAGTTATTGAGAAGAACAATACAATATTTGGCAGTCTCGGGGTTGAAAAGGATATAAAAATATGTGAGGGTACGATTCTTCACGGCTCTGTTAATTCCACCTCCGGAGATATTGAAATTGAGCGCAATGTTCACATTCTTGGTGACGTAAAGTGCCATAGTCTCTCACTCAATGAGGAATCAAGACTGGACGGGACGATCAAAGCGCCTGGTGGTGTTAAAATTGAGAGGGATAAATGAAACCGGCTGATATTTTTGAGATTGAAGATTTTGTCTGTATAGAGCCTACACTAATGGGCCATACAGAAGAGGGCTATACAGAAATGGCTGTCTCAATGGAGTCTGATGAAGGCAGACTTCTTGTGGATGAAAATGAAGAGCCGATGGCGGTGGCCTTTCATGACGGAGAAGGATGGCTCATATCCTCATTTTTATACCGGCCTTTTTCCATAGGTATCCTTGAAAAATTTGAGGGATGTGCCGGCGGAATATACCAGGAGAAAAGAGACGCATACATCCGTTCAATAAGAGAATATTACTGCAATGAAATGGTGGCAGAATTTCCCAGTGTAATTGAGGATAACCGGCCGGGAAGGTATGAGATGATAGAGAGCCTTTTAAGTGATCTCATATCTGATAAAGGTGGCAAAACTGCGGTGGATTTCTGCTGTGGTTCAGGCGTTGCGACATCTGTACTTTCCTCAATGGGATATGAAACTCTTTCATTTGATTACGATGCAGGGCTTTTGTCTCTGGGTATTCAGCAAAAGAGGCTTATTCCTGAGATGACTATGTGTCTGGATGCAGCGGATGCATCGCTCTTTTGTGAACCTGCTGATCTTGGCATAGGTCTTATGCTTGGAGATATAACAAATTTCAATTCTGAGATGTGGGAGGATATTGTGCATGAACTGTTCTCTCTCTCAAAAATATCTGTAATATCTGTTGCTACCGAACATGAAATAGAAAAGGTGGCACAGTGGTGCCGGGATGCAGGAAGAGAACCCAGAATAATTCAGAATGACAGAGACCCGATATATGATGCATGGGTCTGTTATTCGGAAGCGGAATAATCCAATTCGTTTATTTTTCTGAGAATACTCATTGTAAATGTTCTTTCTGTGGGGTCACGGGTATTTGAAACAATTTTTTCAAGTACAGGTATTGCCGGGCTGCCTGTTTTTAAAATAGCCATTTCAGCCTTTTTCCTGACCATCGGTGATTTATCACAGAGTGCTTGTGAAAGGGAAATTATGGCTTCTTCACTGCCTATCTTTGCAAGTACATTTATGGCATTGAGCCTTGTATCAATATCATCGTCAGTTATTACTTTTGAAAGGGGGCCTATTGCAGGATTTCCTATTTTTTCAAGCTCATTCCACTCTTTTTTCCCAATCAGGTAATATATGGTGCTCGTCTCTTTTTCAGGAACCCAGTTTAGCTCATTAAGTGCCTGTGCAATTCTCTCTCTGGGAGATGAGTGGTCTCCTGAAATTAATGCTGATTTGAGTGCTTCTATTCCCTCATTACCACATTTTCCGAGTGCTTCTGTGGCAATCTGCCATATTTGTGGGTCTTCATCCCTGTAAGCATCGATAAGGGTTTTTATTGCTTTTTTATTTCCAATATATCCCAGAGATCTTATTGCCGCTCTCCTGAGTGTTTTATTATCCTCATTTGCAGTGTAAATTAAAGCATCAACAGATCTGCTGTCTCCAAGAAATCCTAAGGATTCCGTGGCAATTGTTCTGACTATTGTGTCGGGTTCGTGATATAATGCATAACAGAGAGCATCTATTGTAATTTCATCGGGAATTTTACCCAGGTTTTGTGCAGCTATCAGTTTTAAGCCGGGAGTGCCTGTTTTAAGGATTTTTATTAATTCATCTATAGCCCTGTCGCCGAGACCTGTAAGAATTTCTGCAACAAAATTCTGATATGCCGGATTTTCGTGATTTAAAGATTTTATTAGGGGCGCTATCATCTCGTCACCTATTAAAAATACCTTCTCGGCTGCTTTCATCCTGACTGTGTTATCATCACTTTTCAGATCTGAAATTATCCTTTTTTGTTCCTCTGAAATTCCCATGCTGGTTCTTTTCTGCTTATTTTTAATCCTTAAACTATTTTCTGGTTTTACTTTGTTCTGCGGTTGCAGTTCTCTCAATGCTGCAGCCGCATCATCTCTTACTTCCTTATTTTCATCCGATTCAAAGACAGCAATGACTTTTTTTGCCCTGAGTTCATTGATACCTGAAAGTGTGGCGATTATGCCTTTTTTTTCCATAAATGTTCCCTGAATCAGAATTCTCTGGGATTCATCAATAAGGGAGTTGAAAATGTTTTTGCTCAGAAATTTCAATGCTCTAATTGCACAATTACGTACATCAGAATCTGAGTCATTTAGCATTCTGACAGAAAGTGATATTGACTGTGGATCATTTATTAAGCTGACTGCTCGCAGAGCGGATATTCTGACTAATTTTTCAGGTTCTAAATAGGTTTTATGGAGCAGAGGGAGTGCAACAGCGCCAAATTTGCCTACTGTACATGATGCCTCTTTTCTGATAGTCTTATTTTTATCCGGGAATAATTTAATAAGATCCGGAAGCGATTGGGGCTCTTTTATCATTCCAAGTGACTGTATTGCTTTAATGCGAAGATCAATGTCTTTTGTTTTTGTTAACTTTACAAGAGGGGGTGCGGCCTGTTTTGCCTGCAAATCACCAAGTGATTCTGTTGCCGCAATTCTGACTCTCTTTTTCTTGTCTGAAAGAAGAGCAATAATACACTCTATTCCCGGATCACCAGCACTTTTTAAGCTTTCCACGGCAGTTTCCCTGACAATTTCACTCTCATCTGAGAGTGCCTTTGAAAATCTTAAAGTCCTTTTTTTGTCAAGACCGCTTTTTTGCATCAGTTCACGCCAGAATTCTTCACTTTTGGAATCTCTGAGTGACATGGCCTCCTTATGGTGCCTTATCTCCTCTTCAACCTCTTCATCAGGAGTCTTTTTGCTTTTATACGCTTTTGGCTTTCCCGCTTCAGAATTTTTCTTTTTGATAAGGGCGGCAGCTTTTGAGGCAGCAATTTTTAACTCTTGATCCTCACTTTTCAGTGCCTCATTAATTGCAGTATATCCAATATTCCCCATTGCACGGAGAATCTCTGTTGATTTCAGGCTAACATTGGAATTTTTGTCTTTAAGTGATTCTATAAGGACAGGTGCCGCAACTTCTTTCATCTGAAGAAGATCTCCCCATTTTTCCTGTATTAACAGATATCTGGCCTTATCCTCGCTTTCATCCGGTCTCCAGTTAATTCTGTCCAGAGCCCAGGCAGCTTCCCTGCGTACATCAAAATCGGGATCTTTTAGCTTTTTAACAAGATAAGGCTGGAGGCGGTTATCTCCGGTCTCCCCAACTGCTTCAACTGCCTTTTGTCTTATATTTTTATCATTGTCATCAAGAAGATTTATCAGAATGAAGAGGGCTTCATCCTCGTTTATTCTTGGAAGAATGCCGGTAATTTTTAATTTTTTTGCCTTATCTTTTGTGTTTATCTCTCTTTTTAAAACAGGTAATACAACTGTTCCAAGTTTTACAACAGAATCGTAATCGCCGTTGACGATATAAAATAAAGCCTGGTATTCACGTTTTTTAGGTATCCATCCGATATTTTCCAGAGATATTACTGCCTGTGTTCTGACTTCCTCATTTTTATCATCAAGTGCGGTTATTAAGAGTTCTTTAATCTCAGTACCTGGTCTGGTAAAGTATCCAAGAGACATGACTGCCCCCCTTCTGGCCCTGAAATTTTCATCGGATAGTAATTCTTTAAGCTGTTTTAAAGCATCTTTTCCGTTATAGCCAATTGCACGTGCTGCTCCGTCACGGACTCTTTCTTTTCCTGTTGTAACAAGTCTCAGCAGAGTAGGGAGTGCTGCCTCCCCATATGTTCCAAGAATTTCTGCTGCGCCCGTTCTAATCATTGTATTATCTGAGTCCAGTGATTTTAAGAGGATTAAAATAGCGGGTTTTCCTATTTTTTTAAGACGTATTGCAGCATTTTTACGGACTTTACAGTCATTATTCCCCAAAGAGAGGATTAGCTCTCTGAGTTCTTCTGAAAAATCGCCCTCATCTTTTTCACCGTCTTTTTGATCGAACAGGGCCATTAAATTTTTTTCTCCAAAAGATTTCTCTATATATATTTAGAACATATTTCTCTATACAATTTTTGATATTTCTGTCTGGAGATCACAGTTAAATAATTGTCACTTAAATGAACTAAAAAGAAAAAAGCACAAAAAATGCCGTCAGGTGTTTGACTCAAGATAATAAAACTCTTAAATTTCGGTATATTCTATGACAAATAATAAAATCCCGGAACTTTTAGCTCCTGCAGGTTCAGTCGAGGCACTTTATGCAGCAGTTTCAGCTGGTGCTGATGCGGTATATCTAAGCGGAAGAAAATATGGTGCACGGAGACTTGCGAAAAATTTTGATGATGAAGGATTGAAATGGGCAATATATTACTGCCATACACGCGGCGTTAAGGTTTATGTCACGCTAAATACCTTAATAGCAGACAATGAAATGGAAGATGCATTAGATGAGATGCTTTTTTACTATATTCTGGGTGTCGATGCTGTGCTGGTTCAGGATTTAGGTCTTATTAAGGCAGTATCGGAATGTATTCCTGATCTTTGTCTTCATGCCTCTACCCAGATGACTATAAACAGCACTCCCGGTCTTGTGAAGGCATGCAAAATGAATCTTAAACGGGTTGTTCTTGCACGTGAACTTTCTGCTGCTGAAATACAGAGAATCTATAATTCTTCAGAAGAATGCAGATCCGAAATGGAGATATTTGCTCACGGGGCGCTCTGCTACTGTTACTCGGGACAATGTATCTTTTCATCCTTAGTAGGGGGGAGAAGCGGCAACAGAGGAATGTGTGCCCAGCCCTGCAGAAAAAAATACACGCTGTTATCCGGAAATAAAGATAATTATGGCAGAATCCAGTCCGCTGTCCCTGTTGAATCAAAGGGATCTTATCTCCTCTCTCCGCGTGATTTATGCACTTATGACAATCTGGAAAAGATATCCGGACTTGGTGTAAAGTCTTTAAAAATTGAAGGGAGGATGAAATCTGCCGATTATGTTGCAATCGTTGTATCTGTCTATAGAAATGCCTTAAATGCCATTAAAAACGGTGCCTGGAGTTCCTCTGAGGATGAAAAGAGCAAACTTGTTTTTGCATTCAACAGGCTTTTTACAGGTGGTTACGTTGGAGGCGAGTGCGATCAGCAGCTGATGTCTCAGGACAGACCTGATAACCGGGGTATGTTCCTTGGAGATATTGTATCCTGTGACAGCAGTTCTAAAAACACTTACCTAAAGATCAGAGGCTCTATTGTCCCTGAATTAGGCGACGGTCTTTCTGTCAGAATGAAGGGAAAGGATAAGGATGACGGCTTTAAACTGCGTCCGCCCTTTTCTGTCAGAGGTGGCTTTTTTCACTTCCAATCACCATATCCGCTTGAAAAAGGTGATCTGGTCTATATAACAAGAAGACAGTCGGTATCCTCTCTGGCATCAGAGATTGCAGGCAGAAACGGCGGGGTTTTTGAAAAGATTCCTGTTGATGTCTCATTATCTTTTGAAGGTGCAACTCCGGTTTTAAAAGGTTCCCTGACTGTTTTTGGCCACAGGTTTAATATCGATTATAAAGCGAATTTTGAGATGGCAAAGGCTGAAAAAAGGCCAGTAATGATATCTGATTTTGAGAAGATATTTGGGAAAACCGGAGGTACCCAGTATTCCCTCTCAACGTTCTCAGCAGATTACGCTGAGGATCTCTTTGCACCTGTCAGTCTTTTAAATGAATTAAGAAGGGATTTTTTCTCTGAGATTGAGGAAAAGACGGGAGAATATAATCTTCCTTTATCAGGAGATGTAAAAGAAGCTGAGAAAAAAGCATCAGCTTTACTCTCCGGGTTCAGGAGATCTGATCAGAGGTTTAAGAAAAATACCGGCATTTCATTCTATGGTGACAGTACAGAATCAATAAAAGGTGCAGTGGATGCAGGGTGCAGAAGAATCTACTTTGAACCTGATGTTAATATAAACGGGTCAAATCCTGAAAATGTTCTTTCTGAACAGATCAGATCTGCTTTGGATATCTGTAAGGAATCAGGCGCATCTCTGATCTGGAAACTCCCGCGTATCACAAATGACAGCTACCTTGATTTTGTGGTTTCAGTTATTGATGAGATATCTGTTCTTGGTATATCAGGAGTTATGACCGAAAGCTTAGGTGCGGCATATGCAGTCCGGAAAAAGGCACCTGAGATCAGAATTTACGGATCTTCAGGACTTAATATATTCAACTCTCTGGCAGTCTCAGAAGTATCTGATTTATTCTCAGGTGTTACACTTTCGCAGGAACTGACAGGTGCCCAGGTAAGAGATTTACTTGAGAGAATTCCGTCAGAGAATGATACGGAAACAGATTATATTGTGCATGGATCAGCGGAGCTGATGGTCTCTGAAAATAATCTTGTCAGAACATCGGCAGTTAACAGACAGCCTAAAGACGGAATCTCTTCTGAAGGTATTTCATATGCAATATGCGATGAAAAAGAGCATACATTCCCGATTTTTACCGACCTGCAGGGCAGAACACATATCTACAATTCTGCTGAAACCTGCCTTGTCGACTCTCTCTTTGAAATTTTGGAAACCGGACCGGATTATCTTGCAATTGACGGCCGAAGAAGGGGTGGTGAATATGCATCTCTGGTTGTTAAAGCATATTTTGATGCAAAAAATGTTGTTTCATCCGGCGGTATGGAGATGCACTGGGAGACTGAAAGGATTAAAAAGAAGCTTCAGAAGATATCATTCGGCGGCATTACGGAAGGGCATTACAGACGGGGCATTTAAAAAAAAGTATCAGGGAGATTTTATTCCTGTCACTCTCCATGGGTGGGAATAAATTGTATATCTCTCCCCCCTTGCAAAGCATATCAGTGTAATTCCTGACTCTTCAGCAATTTTTATTCCGCTGACTGTGGATGCTGCCTTTGAGATAATTACAGGTATGCCTGCATTTGCACACTTTTTAACCATCCCGTAAGGTTGTCTTCCTGTACATCCGATATAGCATTCCTGTCTGTCTATATTATTTAAGGCGGCAAAACCTATTGCCTTATCAAGTGTATTGTGCCGTCCCACATCAGACATTTTTGTTATGACACTTTCGTTTCTGAAAAGAACAGAACAGTGAACTCCGCCTGTTCTTTTCCAGACATCTGTAACAATCTCCTCTGTGGCCCGGATAATATCCCTGGAATCTATTTTTATTTCTGATGAGACCTTCTTTGGACGGATGGAATATCCAAATCCTCCGGCAGAGCAGATCTCTTTTCCGGAAAATTTTGGATCTTCTGCATAAACATAGATATCTGTACCGTCAGTCTTTACTGATGAGATTATATCTGAGATCCCTTCCGATATGACATATCCTGCTCCAAGTTCATTTAATTCAGAAAGGCTTGCTACCTGGACGGATACCGGTTTGTTATTGACATATATCGTAACTTTACCTTCAAGTGCCACGGGATCATCTATGTATTCCACACAGTTTCCTTTGATTTTTAATGCCCTGATATCTTCTAAAAACATATTAAAACAGTTCCTTTTCTGATTGATTCTGATTATTTCCTTTAAGCTGATTCTGACATATTCAGTTCAATATGAGTTTTCCTTCCTCTCTTATTTTTGAAAAATCCTCATCTGTTCCTTTTACCTTCATTAAGTATGTGGTGAAGCATGGTTTTTTGAAATAGAAGATTATCTCCTGTTTTTTTAATTTGAGTCCAACGTAGAGAGGAGGGTTTCCCAGAATTGTAATGCCCTTTATTGTAAAACCTTCAGGCATCTCATACATCTCTGAGGTATTATTTTTGATATATTCCACGGCATCTTCCGGCGAAATTTCCTCCTGTATGATATCAGGCCGCAATTTGTTTACACATCTGTTCAAAATCAACGCCTCTTTTTTATTCCTCTCTTTTATTTGCGGATTATTTCATAAATTAAAAGCCGCCGGTCTTTATCTTTAATTATATTCACTTATTTCTGGATATATATATTTTTATTAGCTAATGTGAGTTTTTTTTTTGAAAGATGAGATGATTATATGATATAGCTTACAAATCTGTGAAAAACCTGGTGGTGAAGAGCGATATTATTAGATATCAGGTCAAAAAGTATGGATAATGTATGCGAAACGTCTGGATAATCTTCCACCCTATCTGTTTGCCCAGATAGATGCATTAAAGGCACAGAAAAGAGCGGAGGGCGTTGATGTGATTGATTTTGGTGTCGGCGACCCTGATCTTGCCACACCAAAACATATCGTGGATTCTCTTTGCGAAGCGGCACGTGACTCTTCAACCCACCACTACCCTGATTATACAGGAATGATTGAGTACCGTGAGGCTGTCTGTGAATGGTATAAAAACAGATTTAATGTAACTCTTGATGCAAAAACAGAGGTTCTGGCGCTTATCGGCTCAAAAGAGGGTATTGCACATGTTCCCGAGGCATTTGTAAACCCCGGCGATTATGTGCTTGCAACCGATCCCGGATATCCTGTGTATAAGACCTCAACTCTCTTTGCTGAAGGAAAACTGCATGAAATGCCTTTGACTGAGGACAATGATTTTCTCCCGGTTTTTGATGATATCCCTGGCGATGTTCTCAAAAAAGCAAAACTGCTGTTTTTTGGATATCCAAACAATCCGACTGCGGCAACAGCGCCCCTCTCATTCTTTGAAGAGGTTGTTGAATTTGCAAAAGAGAACAATATTGTTGCTGTTCATGACAATGCCTACTCCGAGATAACATTCGACGGATATAAAGCGCCTTCATTTATGCAGGTTGACGGTGCAAAGGAAGTCGGAATGGAGATGCACTCCCTCTCAAAGACCTATAATATGACAGGATGGCGTATCGGTATGGCAGTTGGAGGAGAAAAGCCGATTGCAGGCCTCGGGCGTGTTAAGACAAATGTCGATTCCGGAGCATTTGATGCAATTCAGAGAGCTGCGATTACAGCACTCACATCATCCCAGCAGTGTGTTGCAGACGCCTGTGGGGTTTATCAGGAAAGACGTGATATTCTTGTATCAGGACTTCGCAGTCTCGGGTTTGATGTAAACTCTCCAAAGGCTACATTTTATGTCTGGTTAAAAGTGGATGACAGCATGAATTTTGTACAGAAAATGCTAAATGAGGCAGGAATTGTTGTCACACCCGGCGTGGGATTCGGCAAAAACGGAGACGGATATGTGAGATTTGCAATCACCCGTGATGCTGAAAGAATAAAAGAGGCAATTGAGCGTATGAGGGGGCTTGAATTCTGATGAAATTACCTGAGCATCTGACTGTAAGAGAAGGACACCTGTATATAGGGAAGCACGACTGCAATGTGCTTGCCGAAGAGTACGGGACACCTTTGTTTGTAACAGACGAAGAGAGACTAAGGAATAACTTCACAAGATATGATGAGGCTTTAAAGCAGCACTATTCTGATGTTCAGATGCTTTATGCCGCAAAGGCAAACGGGAATCTGACAATTATGAAGATATTCGCACAGCTTGGTGCAGGTGCGGATGTATTCTCCTCAGGAGAGCTTCACATGGCGCTTCTTGCCGGAATCCCTCCTGAAAAACTTCTCTTCAACGGAAGTTCAAAGACAAAGGATGATCTGCGTCTTGCTGTTGAAAAGGATGTAAAGGTGTCTCTTGATTCCTTTGACGAATTAAGGCAGTTAAACGAGATCGCAGGGGAAGCGGGAAAGATTGTCGAAGTATCATTCCGGATAAACCCGGCAATAGAAGTGCCTACACATCCTAAAATTGCAACCGGCCTTGCAACAAGCAAGTTTGGAATTCCTGCAGATCAGATTAAGGATGCATACCGTGCTGCAATGGAATGCGAGAATGTTGTGCCTGTCGGCATGCACTGCCACATAGGCTCACAGATTCTTGATGTTGTGCCTTTTGCAAAGGCGGCAGAGGTACTTGTGAAAGTCGCCGGTGAGGTGACAGACCTTGGTGTTCGTCTCGCATTTATTGACATTGGCGGAGGTCTCGGGATACCATACAATCATACAACCGAGACTGCACCCACACCTGAAGAGTATGCGGATGCGGTAATGCCTGTTTTCTTAAAAGGCATAAGCAAACTTGGAATAAAGCCACAGTTGTGGGTTGAGCCCGGAAGAAATCTTGTCGGGGATACAACAGTTCTTTTAACAAAAGTGAATTCAGTAAAAACAGCACATAAAAAATTTGTCAATGTCGATGCGGGATTTAACCTTCTCCTGCGCCCTGCAATGTATGATTCATATCATGAGGTAATTGTTGCCAACAGGGCAGAAGATGAACCTGAGGGCGAATACACTGTGACAGGGCCTATCTGTGAAACAGGTGACATCATTGCACCTGACAGAAAACTCCCCGGAGTTGTGGATGGGGATATTATTGCAATTTTAGACGCCGGTGCATACGGCTATTCAATGGCATCACAGTACAACTGCCGTCCGCGATGTCCTGAGGTTATGGTATTTGATGACAGATCAGGTCTGATGCGCAGGGGCGAGTCAGTAATTGACATCTTAAATACGATGAAGAAACTCCCCTGGCATGAAAAATAAAGGCAGGTAAAAGATTGAGGGCATATTACGCACTCGTAGATGATATCCTGAAATGGGATGAGTTTGAAGAGGCAGTATATGCAATAAATCCTGATTCTGATGATGATGAGTCAGAAAAATCTGCGGCAGCAGAGGTTGTGCGAAGACACGGACGTCTGCATCCAAAAATATCAAAGCTAAACCCCAAACCAACACTAAACTCTTTTTTCTGTAAGGTTATTGAGAAAGAACCACTAAAAGATTTCATCCGGTCTGATAAGAGTCCCGGTCTGCTAAGACGTATTCTCGCAGGCGATGATACCGGAGAGGTGGTTTTGGTATTCTGGGACGAAAGAGCATATGCTGCAGAAGAGATAAATCCCGGAGATATCCTTGAGGTTGCGGTAAGGTTCAAAAATATCTCAAATGTAAATGTCGTTGATCTCAGGAGAGCTGATGCAGAGGTCTGTCTTCGTGAAAGGGGAATTAAGACATTAAAACCGTGCTCCTTAAAGGCTCTTATTCTCAAAATTGGTGAAACGACTGAATACAGAAGAAAAAATGACACTCCTGCTTTTAAAACAACTCTTTTTGTATATGAGGCGGGGGGATTTGCGAGGATTATTGTCTGGGATCAAAATAAAATTAAAGATATATCCGCCGGGATGACTGTGAATATATCAGGGGCTGTACCCAGACCGTCATTATTTAAGGAATATTCAACCGGAGATGATTCATCCTTTGAATTATCGGATGAAGTGATAAGTCCCTGTTTTAAAAAGATTTCAGAAGTAAACCCTGGTGATTTTTGCAGCATCAGTGTGGTTTTTGATGAAATAGAACCTGTTTCGGGATATTTACGTGATGACGGGACTATCCTGTGGCTCAGAAAAGGAATTTTGTCTGATGATACCGGCAAAATACCTTTTGTCCTGTGGGGCGGCCATGCAAAAGAACCGCATTTTGATGGAGATATTGTAACATTCTACAATTGTCAGGTAAAAACGTCTGCTTATGGGGGTATCTCCTGGGGTCTGGAGATTCATGCGGGGTACAACACATGCATTGTGTCTCCGGATGAAAAGGCAGAAGGTGATGGCGTATATTTTAGTGCAGAGGGGATTGTAACAGAGCTTCCTGACGGAATCTTCCTTGTTAATGATAATTCTAAATTTTTATTAAAAGGCGGGACTTTCAGGCCGGGTGAGGAGATTGAAGTTTGCGGAAAGAAGTCAGGGCATATTATCTGCGTGGAATCCTCATCTGCTGTTCTTTATGATTATCAGCCTTTAAATGAAAGGCTGGATTCATTAAAGGAGAAATTTTCAGAGGAAAAATGACCTTTTCCTGATGTGAAATAATCTTATTTTTCTATTGAATATACACTTTCACTACACGCGGTATGCTACTATATAAGAAAAATTCCAACAGAATTGTAATAATGTTCTTTTGAGGTGTAAGAAAAAATGTCAGAACATGAGATTGAAGATCTGCCCGGTGTCGGGCCAACAACAGCTGATAAACTTCGCGATGCAGGATACTGCACTGTAGAGGGTATTGCAACCGCAGGCTCCGCAGACCTTGCTGAGGCTGCCGAAATTGGAGAGGGAACCGCTAAAAAGATGATAAAGGAAGCCCGTAAGATGGCTGACATCGGCGGGTTCAGAACAGGTACTGTTGTTTTGGAGGAGAGAAAGAACGTAAAAAAACTCAGTACACTTGTTCCTGAGTTTGATGAACTTATGGGCGGCGGACTTGAGACAATGTCCATTATTGAGTTCTACGGTGAATTTGGCTCGGGGAAAAGTCAGATTTCCCATCAGATGGCAGTAAATTCACAGCTTCCTGTTGAGTATGGCGGGCTTAACGGCTCTGTGGTCTATGTCGATACTGAAAATACCTTCAGACCTGAGAGAATTCGTCAGATGGTCGAAGGTCTCGAGCTTGATATGGAGATTCCGCCTGTTGAGGAATTTCTGGAGCACATTCATGTCGCAGAGGCATTCACATCAGATCACCAGATGCTTTTAATTGACAGTATACGCGAACTTGCATCCGAACTTAAGGAGACTGATAAACCTGTACGCCTGATTGTCATAGATTCTCTTATGGCACATTTCCGGGCCGAGTATGCCGGAAGGGGCACTCTTTCCGCACGTCAGCAGAAACTTAACAAATACATGTATGATCTTGCAAAACTTGCAAAAGAGTACAATTCGGTAGTAATTGTGACAAATCAGGTTCAGTCAAATCCCGCTGTGTTCTTTGGTGACCCGACAAAGCCCACCGGAGGGAACATTGTAGGCCACGCTTCCAAATTCCGTGTATATTTAAGAAAGAGCAAAGGCGGAAAGAGGGTGGCAAAACTTGTCGACAGTCCGGACCAGCCTGAAGGTGAAGCAGCCTTTGTTGTTGAAATGGCAGGTCTTAAATCTATATGATTTAACATAAAATATAGATGAACAAATCCCCCTATTTTTTACCGCGTGCACTTATCTGTGACATTGACGGAACAATTACAGATAAAGACCGGAGAATTAATCTGGATTCGATATCGGTCATAAGGACTCTTTTAGATAATAAAATCCCTGTAGTTCTTGCAAGCGGAAATACAGTATGCTCACTGACAATTCTTTGTAAGATGATTGGAACAGACGGGACAATAATATCTGAAAACGGGGGCGTATACAGAATAAAATATGCCGGTGAGCAGAAGCTGTGCGGAGATATAACCGCCTGCCGTATTGCGTATGAAAGGCTAAAGGATTACTATTTTAAAAAGGGAATTGAACTTGAGCTTTACAGTCCGGAATACCGCTTTGCAGACATTGCATTTGCACATAATGTCAGCCCGAAAGAGGTGGCGGATGTTGTGGCAGACCTTCCTGTAAAAATTCTGGACTCGGGATTTGCAATACATATCCAGTCTGAAGGCGTAAACAAGGGAACAACTTTTTTAAAGGTCGCAGAGGAGTTACAAATTCCTGCCTGCGATTTTCTGGCGGTTGGGGACTCTTCCAATGATATTGAGATGATAAGGCAGGCAGGAATAGGTGTTGCAGTTGCGGGAGGCCAGAAAGGGGCTGCTGAAGCTGCGGATTATGTCAGCACAAAAAAGTATGGTGATGGTTTTTCAGAAAGTGTGAGAAAATATTTTCCTTTACTGTTTTGAAAGATAGCGGTCAACGACAATATAATCCCTGATATCCCTTACAGCTTCAAAAGGAATAAAAAGACGATCGCCGTCCACTGCGTACCCGGAACAGTCAAAACCTGCTTCAGGTTTTACTACCAGACTGTCGACCTGTCCTGAATCCAGATCTACCATTATGTTTCTTATTGTGCCGATGACCATTCCGTCTGTACTCATTACCTGTTTTTTAGAGAGACTTCGGGAGAAAGTATTCTTCATATTTAAAAATAAGTGTAGATTATACTATTTAAATGATTTGAAAATTCGCCAGAATCTGATGTGGATTTCCAATAGGGGATATAATAAATCTTTAATTTTGATGTCAGGTTATGAAAGGAGTTTAATTCCTTTCAAATGGCGGGAAACACCTTAATAACATCCGACTGCGTCACAATCCCCACAGGAGTGTCATCCTCCATTATAATCACCCGTCCGATATTCTGCTCCTTAAAGCGCCCGATAACCTCATAGAGATTCACTTTCGGGGAGACCATTACGACATCGGTTGTCATGTATTTTTCAACAGTTCCGTTTAGGGAATTTTCTTTGTCTATTCCTCTTGCAACATCACTCAGTGTAATAATTCCGACCATACGGTCTTTGTCCATAACAGGCACTCCGTGAATTTTCTTTTTGCTGAAAAGACGTATAGCGTCTTTGAATGTATCCCCTTTTTCCAGTGTGAATACAGGTGAGCTCATGTAGTATCTTATCTGCTTCTTTGGAAGGGAGATTATCTCGGAGATTGTGATAAGAAGTGACTGTGAAACCTCATCTTTTCCGTAGATTTCACCTTTTACAAGAAGTCTGTTGACAGGAGACGGCCCAATTGTTACCTCATCGCCTATGTCAAATGACTTTACGCTTCCTATGAGTTTTATCACCGCATGGCAAAGATCCGGGTGGCAAAGGGTAGTAAAATCTATCTCTGCGACATTGACACTTGTTAAATGTTCCCCGTTTCTCTGAATAGGGACTGTGTATTCCTTGTCATAGTCAGTGAGGTTGAGCTCTTTATATGCCGCGGATGTGGGCGTATACCCGCCTTTTGGTCCCGGAACGCCTTCAACAAGTTCGAGAGCTTTTAATGCCTGCATCTGGTTTCTGACAGTTCCCGGGTTTCTTTTCAGGACTTCCGCAATTCCCTCACCTTTGATTGCGGATGACTTCTGGTGGTAGAGGGTGATCAATGTAATTAAAATATCCTTCTGGATGAGGGACAATTCCATAAGGATAATTCATTATGTTATACATATATACTATTCGGGTTTCTTGTGGAATTTGAAAATATACCAACTATTCCGACCGCCGATGAGATACTTGACCGGTCGTTGAGACGCGCAGCAGCGTTAAAAAAAGAGAAGAGTAATAAAGATCGCGCCAATGAGGAATTCATCAGGGCGATATACAGTTCTGTATATGACAAACTGATGGACTCCGTTCAGAGGTATCCGAGTTTTGACCAGCTTTCGCCGTTTTATATTGATATTACAAATCTGCTCTTTAGTGTGGATAAGATACGTAAGTCACTCGGTGCACTTCAGTGGGCAGCGGAAACGTCCCGAAAGGTGGGCACAGAATATGCACGTAGCATGAGAGGGTCTGAGGATACAAATGCTCTTAGAAAGCAGGCTACGGCCAGAATTGCATCCATAGTTCACCAGGTGGACAAGGATTTAAAGTACTTAAACACAGTTCGAAATGTCTTAAGAAAGCTTCCTGATGTAAGTGAGGAGGAGTTTACAGTCGTTGTTTCAGGTTATCCCAATGTGGGAAAATCCTCATTCATAAATCTCATATCCTCTGCGACATCCGAGGTTGCGGGGTATGCATTTACAACCAAAGGAATTTTAGTGGGCCACCATGAGGTGGGGCGCGACAGAATTCAGGTTGTTGATACTCCCGGTATACTTGACAGACCTGTGGAGGAGAGAAATGTTATCGAATGTCAGGCCATTTCAGCAATAACAAATGTTGCCGACATGATCCTTTTCATGATTGATGCGAGCGAGGCATGCGGATACTCTCTTGAATCCCAGATGCAGCTGATGGAAAATATTAAAAATGCGACACGGGGTGTTCCTTTTGAAGTTGTCGTAAATAAATCAGATATGAAAAAACTCCCCGGATATCTGAATATGTCAACAACATCTGAAGAAGGGGTGGATGAGGTTGTCTTAATGCTCAGAAAATATTTAGAAGCCAGCCCCAAGAACCTGATAGCGCGCAACCAGCTAGAAATCCCAGAATAGTTCCGCCGTTTAATGTCGGCAGACCCGCCTGCGGGTTTCCCTTTACTACAAAATACAAAAGAAGAGAAAGGCCTGCAAGAGAACCGATGATTGCCGTTAATGTAGGCAGACTGATTCCAACAGGAAGAAGTGGTGCATCAAGATAGACATAGGATGAGACCACAAGAATGGAAGGCATGATTAGATCCCCCATTCCCATCATAAATGCCCCTCTTTCACTCTTATCTTTTTTAAGTGAAATTCCTTCTTTTATGTAGGAATATTTCATGTTCTTTGGAATTACAACCAGAATCGGGGCTTTTGTTTCTATCACTCCGTCCGCAAGGGCCAGCATGTGTTTTGTTTTGTATACTGATATTGCATCATACACAGCAAGTAGTGCAAGAAGGATGATAACCGGGAATATTTCAAAAGATATTCCGAATATTGATGCCGAGCCTGCGCATATCAAAATTCCCAAAACATCAATTACATACCATTCGGGATATTTGTAGAGCAGGACCGTCGCTCCGACAGACAGTAGCAGTGCAAGTACGGATGCGGCTATTGTATCTCCAGTCAGTTTTCCCAGCACTGCTGCAAAGATATATACAAAAACAAGGAAGATTGAACCTCCGATTATCCAGCTGATCAGTTTTTTCCCTTTGATTTTTATCAGAACAAGCATTGCCGCTGTAAATGCCAGAAGAATTGCTATAAAGTATATTGTATTCTCTAACGCCTTTGGATCTTCAAAAGCGGAATATCCTGCCTCGTTCATCACAGGTGAGAGAAGTATTGCAAGAATCTGGACGATTACAAGCATTACTCCCATTGCAATAAAGGGCATAAGTTCATTGATTTTCATAAGTTCTCCTCAGGCAGAAAAAAACTGCCACTTAATCTTATTTTAGGTGTCTTTTTTGATTCATATAAATATACGATGTATAAAAGGAGAGAAAAGGGTGTATATTCTGTGTATTAGTGCTGTAAGTATATAGTTAGATTAATAAGGAGTCTGTATGCATCTAAAAGTATGGATGATTCCGACAATACAAAAGACATAATCCTTGCAGTTATTCTTGTCATATCCACTCTTGCAATGGTGGTGAGGCTGTGGCAGGACTGGATAGTTGCTGTTTCTACCGGTCTTATGATGATATCCCTTGCCGGTCTTATACTCTCCTTATGCAAGAAGATAAAGAACCTTGAAAAAAGCATTATCTCCCGGGAGAGGACGATGAGAATTAATCTTGAAGAAGTCTCAAAAAAAGTCAATCAAAGATGCGATTCAATGTCAGAAGATGTTGATAATGTGATAGATTCACTTTCACGCCGTGTTTACAGATGAAAGGAACTTTTAAATCATAATACCTATTTTTTTGGGCAATACCGGTAGTTGATACTTATGGGAGTCGCTTTTAGGGATATTTTAACAGACTACAAAACCCCCGTCAACTGGGATGAGCTTTCGGGAAACTCGGCAGTTGACGGCAATAATGCACTTTACCAGTTTTTAACGACAATAAGACAGCCTGACGGAACACCTTTAATGGACAGTCAGGGGAGGGTAACTTCGCATATTTCGGGGCTGTTTTTCAGGGTGTCCAATTTTCTTGAAAACGGGATGCGTCCTGTTTTTATATTCGACGGAAAGCCTCCGGAATTTAAATCTGATACTATTCAGGCCAGAAGGGATATAAAAAAGAAGGCTGAGGAGGCATACAAAGATGCGGTTATTGTCGGCGATACGAAAGAGGCATTTCGTCAGGCCCGAACGGCTACAAGGGTGGACTCCGGGATAATTGAAAGCTCAAAGGAGCTGCTTTCACTTATGGGAATACCGTTTCTGGACGCACCAAGCGAAGGTGAGGCGCAGGCAGCTGTTATGGCTGCGAGGGGGGATGTAAAATATTCTGTATCACAGGATTATGATTCACTTTTATTCGGTGCGCCAAAGCTTGTCAGAAACATGACAGTGAGCCGTAAAAGAAAGGTTCGGGGAAGAACAATAACTGTCAGTCCTGAAAAGATAATTCTGTCAGAAGTTCTCGCAGGTCTTGGAGTAACACGCGAAAATCTGATTGAGATGGGAATTCTTATTGGCACAGACTTTAATGAGGGTATTCGCGGGGTTGGTGCAAAGACGGCTCTTAAAATTGTATCCTCCGGACGTTTTGAGGAGTATCTCTCTGAGAAGATGCCGGAATTTGACCCTTTGCCTGTAAAGAAGTTTTTCTTAGAGCCGCCGTATACATCTGAATATGACTTAAAATGGAATCCTGTGGATACAGACGGCATTCTTGAATTTTTATGCGGGAAATATGAGTTTTCAAGAGGGAGAATAGAACCTTCAATTGAAAAAATAAACAGGGGACTGGGACAGAAAACTCTTGAACAGTGGTTTTAAATCCCTGAATTTTACATTTAAAAACATCTGTTTTTTATTATTTTCCGATTGGTTGAATACGACTAAAAGACAAATTACTCTTATGCAAAGCAGTGATTTAACATATTCACGCAATGTTTTTCTGCCGCTTACAGATGTATGCCATAACCGCTGTGCATACTGCACTTTCAAAGAGCCTGTAAGAGACGGGTGTATTATGAAAGAAAAGGATGTCATAAACACTCTTGTAAAAGGGGCAGCTTTCGGGTGCACGGAAGCTCTTTTTACTTTTGGCGAAAGGCCTGAACTTGAGCCGGGATTTTTGAAACAGATCAGAAAAACCGGATATGACACTGTTCTTGATTACTGCTTTTCTATGTCTCAAAAAGCAATTGATGCCGGACTTCTGCCGCATACAAATGCAGGTATTCTGGACTATAATGAGCTTGAATGGCTAAAAGAGGTCAATGCAAGTATGGGCCTTATGCTTGAGACAACAAAGGATATTCCTGCACATAAAAACAGTCCCGGAAAAAAGCCGGAGGTCAGAATCAGTATGATGGAGGATGCAGGAAAGCTGCATATCCCTTTCACAACAGGACTTCTGCTCGGAATCGGAGAGGATATGTCTGATCGGGAGGAGTCTTTGGAGGTAATAGACGGTCTTCACAGGAGGTATGGCCACATTCAGGAGATAATAATCCAAAACTTCTGTCCAAAGCCCGGTACGGCAATGGAGAAGTGGCCTGTGCCGTCCACTGAGGAGATCTGTGATACAATAAAACTTGCAGGGGAGATTCTCTCTGATGACATCAGCATTCAGATACCTCCCAACCTTACTGATGCCTCTGTTTTAATCGACTGCGGCGTTGATGATCTCGGCGGCGTATCTCCGGTTACGATAGATTATGTAAATCCTGAACACCCGTGGCCTGCATTCGATGAATTAAAGTTACTGGCCGGTAAAAGAGCATTAAAAGAGAGGCTTTGCATATACCAGAAGTACATTGACAAAGGATGGTACCCCCCGGGACTGTCCAAACTTATTGAGAGACTAAACAAAGATATTCACAATAGAAGTGACAAATAATAAACTACTATTTCGGGGTTGTGACAAAACTATGGAATTAGGAGAACTCCTATACGAAGGAAAGGCAAAATCCATCTATAAATCAGGGAATGAAAAAGAACTCATATCTCTGTTCAGGGATGATATGACAGCTTTTAACGGCGAAAAAAAGGATCAGTTTTCAGGCAAGGGTGTCTGTAATGCGACAGTATCTGCTTTTTTCTTTGATTACCTTGAGAAAAATGGTGTTAAGACGCATTTTTTGAGAATGCTTGATGAGCGCACAATGGTTGTCAAAAAACTTCAGATGATTCCCCTTGAAGTAATCGCGCGCAATGTTGTTGCAGGTTCCATTGCTAAGAAGCTGCCTTTTAAAGAAGGTCAGATATTAAATCCGCCTGTAATTGTAACTGACTACAAGAATGATGAGAAGGGAGATCCGTCTGTAAACGACGATTTAATTGTGGCACTGGGCTTTCTGACACCTGAAGAGTTAAGGGAAGTTAAAGAGATTACACTAAAAATAAACAAACTTCTCTATGATTTCTTTGACGGACTTGGTCTCATATTTGTGGACTTTAAGATCGAGTTTGGAAAATGCGGCGGTGAAATAATCCTTGGAGACGAGATAAGTATGGACTCAATGCGTCTTTGGGATAAGGAGACTAAAGAGTCGTTTGACAAGGATGTGTACCGCTTTAGCAGGGGCGATGTTATGAGCGCTTACGAAAAAGTTGTAGATAAGATTGAGAACTGGAAAAAGGAGCACCTGAAATGAAATTCGATGTTAAAATTACAATAAGTTTAAAGAGCGGTATGTTAGATCCTGAAGCACGTGCAATTGAGCATGCACTTTCAAATCTTGGATTTGAGACTGAGCATTTAAGCACAGCAAGAGTCTTTGATGTCGGGCTTTCTGCATCTGATGTGTCAGAAGCAGCCAAAAAAGCAGAGGAGATGTGTGAGAGGCTTTTGGCAAATCCGGTCATCCACAGCTATTCTGTTGAGGTAAAAGAAGTATGAGATTTGCTGTTCTTCAGTTTGGAGGAAGCAATTGCGACCGCGACGCAGTCCATGTCCTTTCTGATGTATGCGGTGTTGATACAGATCTTGTATGGTACAAAGACGGTCTGAAGCGGGATTATGACGGAATAATTCTTCCGGGCGGTTTTTCATACGGGGATTATCTTCGCGCCGGCGCAATTGCAACAAGAACACCTGTGATGAAGGACGTAATCCGGCATGCCGATAAGGGAGGTCTTGTGCTTGGTATATGCAACGGTGCGCAGATCGGTGCCGAGGCAGGGCTTGTACCGGGAGTTTTTACAATTAATGAGTATCCCAAGTTTATCTGTGATCAGGTATACCTGAGGGTTGAAAATAATACATCTCCGTTTACATCTCTCTACAGGAAAGGAGAAGTTGTGAAGATACCGATTGCCCATAAGGAGGGCAGGTATGTCGCAGACCCTGATGTTCTAAAGAAGCTCGAGGATGAAAACCGGATTGCATTCAGGTTCTGCAATGAAAAAGGAGAAGTAACTCTTAAATCAAATCCGAATGGCACTGCAAATAATATAACAGGCATTTTAGGAAAAGACGACAATGTTCTTGTTATGATGCCGCATCCGGAAAGGGCAGCAGAGGATGTTTTAGGTTCATCGGATGGAAAGAAAGTTTTTGATTCAATGATAAAATACCTTGAATCAAAGTAAACGGCAAAAAAAGGCAAAATAGCAACTGGAAAAAATAGAGGTTTAATATGACTGTTGATGAAAAGACTGCGGAGAAGATGGATGAGCTTTCAGATGATATCCGGAGATGGGCAGAGAAGTATGCCAAAGATAACGGATGGGAAGTGAATAATGTGGAGAAGCAGTTTGATGCTGTAATACGTGGTCTTGCCAGAAACACGCTGAAGTTTGGAGAGCAGTACTGTCCATGCAGAATCCGTTCAGGAGATGAGGAAAAAGACAAAGAGATCATCTGTCCGTGTATCTATCATAAAGATGAGATAGAAAAAGACGGCAACTGCTACTGCCGGTTCTTTTTTAAATAATATATTCCGGAAGTATTTTCCGGATAATTCCGATGCTTTTTAGAACAATACCGATTAACCCTGATATCAATGGTTAATGCAGTCATTCCGTTTCGGCCGACAAATCCCAAAACCAGACTTTCATGTATTCTCAGCCAGGAAGAGCGTGAAGAGTTTGCATCTGCTATGTTGGAGGATGTAATATCAGTAATATCCGGTGCGGGATGTGAAACAACCCTTCTCTCAACCTGTGAATATGATGTACCCGGCGCAAAAACGGTTGTAAAGGAGCTCGGGTTAAATGAGGCTCTGAATGATTATCTGAAATCTGCATGCGGGCCTGTTCTGATAATTATGTCAGATATTCCGCTTTTAACCAAAGAGTCGGTAAAAAGACTAATATCAACGGATAAGGACTGTGCTATTGTGCCCGGACGCGGCGGCGGGACAAACTCAATTTTTGTAAAAGACCCGGGGAAGTTCTCAGTTGATTTTTATGGTGCAAGTTTTCTTGATCACATGAATATTGCAGATAAAAACAGTCTTTCTGTCGATGTAATCGACTCATTTCTTCTTTCAACCGATATTGATGAGAGAGAGGATCTGGTTGAGGTCCTGCTTTTTGGAAAAGGGAAAAGCAAAAAATATCTTGAGAGTCTGGGTATCTCAGTCTCTATTGAAAAAGGCAGGGTTGGTGTTCATCGCAACCCCCATAAAGAGACACTCTGAAGGCTCTATTGAGCCTACTCCAAAGTTTTCCTTTGAGAGATACTTTTCAAGGCCTCTGACTATTGCAACAGGTGTGCTTTCATCTGATTCTCCCATCATAAGCTCTGCAGCGGATGCAATATTATCCCCGACAGCAAGCCTTGTTACCTCTAGCTCGTGCCCGAATAGATCTTTTTTACCTCTTTCATCTGTAATTGCACAGATTCCGTAGCATCCTATTGCAACGCCCGAACAGCCAAGACGCATTGCATGAGTTCGTGAATCAATAACAAGGACCCCTGTCTCTTTCCCTGTTTTCTCAAGAATTTTGTCATGAATCTCTTTTGCGCTTCTGTCAGGATCATCGGGCAGTTTTACAACACATCCTTTAGGTGCATTTGAGTCATCTATTCCTGCGTTTGGAAGAAGGGTGCCGTTTTTCATACAGAGAAGAAATCCCGGAATGCCTCCTGTGACGGAATCACTCTCGGATATTACAACCTCAGCAAGTTCCGGGCTGATTTCGTAACGTTTTCCTAACTCATATGCTTTATCAGAAGGTGTTACTTCAGAGAGTTTTACAATCGCACCTTCGGTTGTGGCAAGTGCGCTTTCGGCTATTACGATGATATCGCCGTCTAACAGACCATCTGCCTGTGCTGATTCCGAAATAATTATTTCGGCCATATCATCGCCCGGTACGAGTATCTTTGTTTTAATCCCAAAAACCTGAAAAGAGCTGGTCATTATTATCTGTTTAATTTATCAAATACTCTGATTAAATCTTTTGTATCTGAAACATCATGGGCTCTTATTACTGATGCACCCTGTTTTAAGAGTTTATAGGTGACAGCAAGAGTGCCTGTGAGTCTTGCCTCCGGCGGGGCGTCTAACAATTCTCCAATGAAGGTCTTTCTTGACACTGCCGCAATCAGAGGTCTCTCTAAATCCAAAAATTCCGAAAATCTTCTGCAAAGCTCCCAGTCGTTTTCAGATGTTCTCATCTGGGTCCATCTTCCGATTGCAGGGTCCAGGATATAATCAGAGATACCAACTTTTTCTGCTCTCTGCATGACAACTTTAAGTGATTCATAAGTTGAGTCAAAACCCACCGGATCTCCCGGTATTTTTTTTGCTGCCATAAGTACTGCCGGAAGACCTGAATCTCCTGCAACTTTTGCGAACTCTTCGTTTGCAAGACCATGAATGTCGTTGATTAAGTGAATATCGTATCTGAGGCATGCCGAGAGAACCTCCGGATACATTGTATCAACAGATACCACAATGCCGCTTCCGGAAAATTGCTTAAGTGTTATACTCAGCCTTTCTCTCTCTTCTGAAATGGTTATGCGTGGTGAATCGGGTGCTGTGCTTCGTGCACCAATATCAATAATATCTGCACCTGAATCAAGAAGCTCGCAGGCTTTTTCAAAGGTTTTTTCAGGCGGGGTATATGATTTTGAAAAAAAAGATTCAGGACTGCAGTTGATGACACCCATTATTTTTACGGGCTCACTGCCTCCGATTTTAATATTTTTTATTCTACAGGTTTGCATGCATCTTTGCTGACTTAAGGGTATTTTCCATAAGCGTTGCAATAGTCATTGGGCCTACTCCTCCGGGAACAGGAGTAATTGCGGATGCCTTCTCAGCAACTGATTCAAATTCAACATCGCCGCAAAGTTTGCCTGTCTCATCCATGTTTATTCCAACGTCTATTACAACAGCGCCCGGCTTTACCATATCTACTGTGACAAATTTTGCCTTTCCAATTGCACTGATTAAAATATCAGCGGATTTCATCTCATTTTCGAGATCTTTTGTCCTTGAATGGCAGACTGTAACAGTTGCATCTGCGTTTATTAGGAGTGCAGCCATAGGTCTTCCGACATCAACTGACCTTCCGACAACAACCGCTTTTTTACCGGAGAGTTCGATTCCGTACTCTTTAAAGAGTGTCATAATCCCGCCCGGTGTGCATGGCACAAATTCCGGTCTTCCTGAAAAAAGCTGTCCGATATTATAGGGGTGAAATCCGTCCACATCCTTTTTTGGTGACACTGCCTCAATTACTGCTTCAGTATCAATATGTTTTGGGAGAGGGAGCTGTACAAGGATGCCGTGGACATTCCGGTCAGAGTTTAGCTTTGTTACTTCTGCCAGAACCTCTTCTGTTGTTGAGTCAGTTGAGAGAACAACGCCTGCGGATTTTATCCCGACCTGGTCGCATGCTTTGTGTTTCATCCTGACATACATCTGTGATGCAGGATCTTCTCCCACGATTACGGTTGCAAGGCAGGGATTTAAGCCTGAGGCTGAAATCTCCTCCTTTAAGGACGCTATAATCTTTTCTGATATCTCTTTTCCGTTAAGTATCATGACACTTCAGGGTAAAGCGGGAATTTTTTAGCGAATTCGGTTACTTCCTGTTTGACCTGTGCAATCTCTGTCTTTGAACTCTTGTTTCTGCATACGTCTTTTAAGACTCTTGCAATCCAGTAACCGATCTGTTCCATGTCTTTTTCTGTCATTCCGCGGGATGTGACGGCAGGTGTTCCTATACGAAGACCGGATGTTACAAACGGACTTAATTTTTCGCGTGGAATTGTATTCTTGTTTACAGTGATTCCTGCTTCTCCGAGGCAGTTTTCTGCATCAAGACCTGTCAGGTGCTCTCCACCGTTTAAACTCAGGTTTGTTAAGTCAAGAAGTATGAGGTGGTTGTCTGTGCCGCCGGATACAAGGTCAAGACCTTCTTCGGTGAGAACTTTTGCCATAGCCTGTGAATTTTTGATGATCTGTTTTGCGTATACCTTAAAGGACGGGGTGAGAGCCTCTTTAAAGCAGACTGCCTTTCCTGCAATTACGTGCATAAGGGGTCCCCCCTGCATTCCCGGAAATACGGACTTGTCGATCATTTTTGCATTCTCTTCAGAGCACATGATTGCACCGCCGCGGGGTCCGCGGAGTGTCTTGTGTGTGGTTGTTGTTGTGAAATCAACAACTCCGACAGAGGTAGGATGCTCTCCTGCCGCAACAAGGCCTGCAATGTGTGCGATATCTGCTGTGCAGTATGCGCCGACTTCTTCTGCAATCTCTGCGAATGCTTTGAAATCAATGGTTCTTGGATATGCGCTTGCACCACAGACAATCATCTTTGGCTTTTCTTTTCTTGCCTGATCTGCAATCTGTGCATAGTCAAGCATCTCGGTCTCTGAATCCACACCATAGTGTGCTACAGAATACCACTTTCCTGTGATATTGACAGGTGAGCCGTGCGATAAGTGGCCTCCCTGAGAGAGATCCTGGCTCATCATCTTGTCATTGTGCTGCATTGTTGCAAAGTAGACAGCCTGGTTTGCCTGACTTCCGGATACTGCCTGAACATTCGCATGTTCAGCACCGAAAAGTTTACAGAGGCGGTCGCGTGCAAGATTTTCGACCATATCGTGGAATTCGCATCCGCCGTAATATCTTTTGCCGGGATATCCTTCTGCATATTTGTTGGTCATTATTGAGCCAACAGCTTCCAGAACTGCTTTACTTACTACATTTTCAGATGCTATGAGCTCCAGCCCGTTTACCTGGCGGAGGCGCTCCATCTCTATTATATCGTAGACTTCTGGGTCAGATTCGGCCAGATTAGACATATGCAAAAGTGTTGGTTTTATGGTGATTATAGTGTTTCGGCAGTTACTCTTAATTTATAGAATATATAGCTCTTTTTTTGACTAAGGGAAAAGGAAATATCTGTAAAAAGCGCATTTCACATAGAAATCTTATTCATTCTACATAAGAATATTATTAAACCTGAAAGAATACTTTTCATATATCTGGGGAATCTTACATGGATATTGAAGACAGTGGTGCGAAAATAAGAGATCTTGAACATATAATGGAAGAGAAAGAGAGGGAGATTCAGATGTTAAGAGACAGCATTCACGAATATAATAACAGCAATCCTGTCAGTGAAGACCGGATTATTGCATTAGAGAGGGATTTAAAAGAGATTTCCGGCCTTGTAAGGGGTTTAACTGCCGAGGTGTTGGATCTCAAGGCATGTGTTCAGAAATTCTCAAAATTTACAGATGACGGGCCTTTATTCAGAAGAGAAGAAGTTAAATCAAAGAATTATCCTGTGGTCGAGTCGCCAAAGGTTGTTGCTGAGAGAAAATCTGCTGAAAAAGTCCGTTCAGCCTTAAAGGAAGATACAAAAGAGGGGCTGCCTGAGGAGATTCCGATAATGCAGCCGGACGGTACAATCAAGCGCGAGGTCAAAGCAGGAGATGATATGATTGTTGCAGACCACAGGACAGGGCGAATGGCAGGAAATGGAAAAACGCGCCGTCCCGGAGAGCGTGATCCTATTGACAGAAAGCCGTTAATTTATGCAGATGATGATGATGACACCATTGAGATAAAGAGAAGGAGAAAATAATTTAAATTTTCAGGGGTTTTTGGGCAATTGTATATAACCGAACTGGAAATTGATAATTTCAAGTCTTTTGGAAAAAAGACGAAAATTCCATTTTATGAAGGTTTTACAGTAGTTTCCGGACCTAATGGTTCGGGAAAAAGTAATATTATAGACAGTATTTTATTTTGTCTTGCACTTTCAAGTGCACGTGGCCTCAGGGCTGAGAAGTTAACAGATCTCCTGAATTTAAACAGCAACAAGAATACTGCCGAAGTATCAATTGCCTTTTCTGACGGAACCAAAATCCGGCGCAGGATAAAAAGAACGCCGCACGGATATTACAGCTACAATTATATCAACGACCGGGTCTGCAAACAGGGCGATATTGTTGATTTTCTTGCAAAAATCGGGATTAAGTCTGAGGGTTATAACGTTGTGATGCAGGGTGATATTACCCGCATTACTGAGATGAGTGATACTGAAAGGCGAAAGATCATTGATGAAATAGCCGGTGTTGCTGAATTCGATAAGAAAAAAGAGCAGTCCTTATCCGAACTTGAGGTTGTAAGGGAAAGGATTGAAAGAGAAGAGCTTTTACTTGCCGAACTGGAAAAACGCCTGCTGGAGCTTGAAACAGAGAGGGAGCAGGCCGTTAAGTACATGGAAATTCAGAAAAAAATTGAATACTATAAAAGCTGTCTTTCTGCCGCCCGTTTAATGGAATGCGAGCGTGAGATCTCTGCGCTTGACTCTCTTGAAGATGAGCAGACTAAAAAAATAGAGATTATCTCCTCAAACCGCAGGGAAGCTGAGGGTAAGATCTCTGCATTAAAGGAGAAAGTTTCCTCTCTTGACCTGGAGATAAATGAGAAGAGCGGGACGGAATATCTTGCACTTCTTGCAGAAATTGAAGAATCCCGTGGAAGAATCAGTTTTGCAAACCAGAAAATTGAACAGCTTTCACGCAGCCGCGAGATAAAAAAAGAAGCAATCCAGAAGATTTTCATGGACTCCAAACGTGCAGAGTCCATGGTACAGGAGCTCACCGAAAAGATCCGCGATCTTTCAATAGATCGCTCCAATTTAAATATGGAACTTTCAGCGGGTCGTGCCGGAATGGAGAATGTAAAAACAGTTCTCGATGAGAAGAGCAGTGCTGTTGAAGGTTCCAAAGAAAGACTTTTTTCTCTTATCAATGCACTTGAGGAGAAAAAAACAAAGAGATCAGATATTCTTCGTGATCAGGATCTTCTGATTGAAAAAAGCCGCATGCGCACGGAGGAGAAGGAGCGTCTGGATTCAAGAGTTGGTCTGATTGAAACAGAGGCTGATGAAAAATCAGGACAAATAGAGGAGCACAAAAAGCTTGTCGAATCCCTCACTGCTGAAAAGGCTGTGATTGAATCCGAACTTTCAAAGACTGAAGGAAGGTTATTTGAAAACCGCTCTGCTCTTGAAAAGATAAAAAGCGATATTAAGGCAAAGGAGAGGGATTTGATGCGCCTTGAAGCCCAGCAGCATGCATCCGGTGTTCCGGGCGGCCGGGAGATGAGTGCTCTTCTGGGTATGGATGGTATTTATGGGACTGTCGGCCAGCTTGGAAAAGCCCCTTCCGAGTATGCAACAGCTCTTGACGTTGCAGCGGGCGGGAGAATCAGAAATGTGGTCTGTGAAAGTGATAAAGTTGCTTCCGATGCCATACGCTATCTTAAGGAAAACAGACTTGGGAGGGTCACATTCCTTCCTTTAAATAAATTAAGAGCACATGATGCGCCTCCTTTGAATAATAAAAAAGTGATCGACTATGCAGTAAATCTGCTGGATTATGATCCACTCTATGATGTTGTATTCAGGTATATCTTTGGCAGTACTGCTGTTGTAAAAGACCTTGAAACTGCAAGAAGTATGATGGGCCAGTACAGAATGGTCACATTGTCAGGAGATCTTGTGGAAAAAGCCGGTGCAATGACCGGAGGTTCTGTCAATAAAAAGAGTGCAGGGTTTGGTGTCTCGGCCGATGATGAGATTGAAAGAATCCGGCTTTCCATATCTGATATGATGCAGGAGGAGTCGGTTATTTCTGATGCGGTTTTGCGCTATTCCTCTGAAGGGGAAGAGAAAAGAGGGCGCAGAACTGAAATTGTTGATCAGATCTCCCGTTACGGATACCTTCTGGAGGAGAACACCCGCCGCTTAAATGAGCTTTTAGAGGAGAAGTCTGCAATTGTTCTTCGCCGCGGAGAGATAGCGGATGAGGTTAAATCCGGCGCTGAGAAGCTTGCTGTTTTGGAGGAGGCTCTGAATGCTATCGGGGATGAGATATCAGTCATTAATGCCGAATCCGAGAAACTCAAAAAGGAACTTGCCGACACGGGAATTCCTGAACTTTCCGAGCAGTATGAAATTTTGCGAAAAAAGACTGAGGATGATGAACGCAGGCTGAAAAATAAGGATTACGATATCGAAGACAGTCAGAGAGAGAGAACACACTACAAAAAACGTCTTGAGGAGATGAAATCTGATCGGGAGAAGACGGAGTCTGAGATAAAGGAGTCTGAAGAAGAAATATCCGGGTCGCAGAATCTCATTGCTGAAAATGAAGGGCAGATTAAAGAACTTGAAAAGAAGCGTATCAGCTTCTCTGAAGAATTAAATGAACTTCAGAAGAAGCGCGATCACGTAAATCAGGATATCCTCGATGAGGAAAAACATATAATTGAGATAGATGGTGAGGGTGATCGGGTCAGGCTTTCAATACATTCTCTTGCTGAGAGAAAAGAGGAGTTGATCAGCCGGATAGGGCCGCTTAGGGAAGAGGCCGGGGATACAACGACTGATATGTCGATGTCTGAGATAGAAGGCGGTATAGAAAAATCCGAGAGGGAGATTAAAAAGATGGGCGCCGTCAATATGCTTGCAATAGAAGAATACGAGAAGACAAACGAGAGGGTTGTTGACCGGACGGCAAAAAAAGATGTTCTTTCAAAGGAGAGGGCGACTCTTATTGAGCGCATTGAGCATTATGAAAAGATGAAGTATGATGCCTTTATGGAAGCCTTCAGGGCAATAGATGCCAATTTCAAGACTATCTTTGCAAGACTTACCGAGGGTAACGGGCGACTTGTTCTTGATAATGATGAAGATCCTTTTGCGGGGGGCATGACTTTTGCGGTACAGCCCCGTGACAAGAAGGTCCATCTGTTGTCGTCTCTTTCGGGCGGTGAAAAGTCACTTACAACACTTGCATTCATATTCTCCATTCAGCAGTACATGCCTGCACCTTTTTATGCACTGGATGAGGTTGATATGATGCTTGACGGTTCAAATGTTGAGAGGGTCTCCTCGATGATAAGTGAACTTTCCGCAAATGCCCAGACTATATGTGTCTCTCTGAGAAGTCCTACTATCGAACGCTCGGACCGGATAATCGGTGTTACGATACGGCCTGACAAATCGACATATGTCACCGGTGTAAAGATCAATGGATGAAGAACCTGTTGAAATTCTTGTAAGGCTTGCAGAATCCGGCGAGATTGATCCATGGAATATTGATATTGTTGAGGTGACAGACCGTTTTCTGTCCGAACTTGACAGGATACAGAAACTTGATCTGAGAATATCCGGAAGAACCCTGTTTTTTGCTTCCACTCTTCTGAGAATGAAGTCCGAGTATCTTGATGAGCCCGAATTTCCTCCGGAGACTGAAGGTGATTATTATGAGGATGACTCTCTCTTTGGTGATGATGAGTATTCATTCGGGGAGTTTGCAGAGCCTATTGATCGGCTTGAGAGAGAAATTCAGAGGCGTATAAAAAGAAAGGATCACAGGAAGCGTCCTGTAACTCTTTATGAGCTTATAAAAGAGCTTAAGACTGCCGAGAAGATGTTCCGCCGCCGTCAGAGGAGAACAGACTTAAAACCTGTGATATTTTTTGAGGCAGATGATGTTGTGGGCGTCGCCCATGAGGAGGATTTTTCTGATGATGTCAGCTCGGTATACTCCTGCTATGAAACTATTGCAGAGAGGGATGGTGAGGTTACACTGACCGGGATGTGTAAGGAGACCGGAAGAGATCTGCGTTCTGTTTATCTTCCTCTTTTATTTCTTATGCTTGAAGGAAAGGTGATACTCATGCAGGATGAGTTTTTTGGCGAGATAATTATCTCGGGCTGGTCTCCTGAGGCTTTTGATGAAGAGAAAACAGCTGCAAATTCCTGAATTAATCGTTTAGTTTCCATTGCATTTCTACCCTGTTTTGCGCGGATGAAAAAATATCCTCAAAAAACGCATGTTTTACCTGATTTCACAAAGGGTCAGGGTGATCAGCAGACCAAAAACGGTCCTGAATTAACAAGGTTTATATGTGGCGAAAGACCACTTTGTAAGGCCGAAGTATGATGGCGAAAGTTCGCTCAA
>NZ_JBSREC010000100.1:0-11919 GCF_055145805.1 Methanomicrobium sp.
TTCTTGAGATACTTGGTGAAACAGCAGAATTAAGGCGCGAACTATTGAAACTTGCAGGTGAAAATCTCAATACATTTATGCCCGGATTCACCCATCTCCAGTATGCCCAGCCGACAACGCTTGCGCACTACTTCATGAACTATGAACAGGCATTTGGCAGGGATTTTGAAAGGTTCGGCGACTCTTACTTAAGAGTTGATCTCTGTCCTCTTGGTGCTGCGGCATTTGCATCAACAGGATACCCGGTTGACAGAGAATACACAGCAGAGCTTTTAGGATTCTCAGGCGTTTTGGAAAACTCAATGGACTGTGTATCAGGTCGCGACTTCTGTCTTGAGACAATTTCCGACTGTGCAATACTGATGACAACACTTAGCAGGATGTGTGAGGAGTTAATCCTCTGGAGCTCATCTTTTGCCGGATTTGTAAATCTGGACGATTCCTACTGCTCAACAAGCTCGATTATGCCGCAGAAGAAAAATCCGGACTGTGCAGAGATTATGCGTGGAAAGGCAGGATCTGTGGCAGGCGCACTTGCGGCATCGGTTGCCCTTATTAAGGGTCTTCCGATGAGCTACAACCGCGATATGCAGGACTTGTGGCCGCATCTGTGGAGAGCGGTTACGGACACAAAATCGTCTGTTAAAATAATGACAGGGATGCTGAGAACAGCAGAATTTAACAAAGAGAGGATGAGAGATGAGGCAGGCAAAGGGTTTTCAACCGCAACCGAGCTTGCCGATGTCATGGTCAGGGAATACGGACTTCCCTTCAGGACTGCACACGGAATCGTCGGCCGTGCAGTGAGACTTGGAAAACTTGACCTGAAAACTCTTGAAAAGGCAGCTCTTGATATGGCGCAGATATCCCTAAAGGAGAAAGGCATGGATGAGGATTGCGTCAGAAAAGCTCTTGATGTTGAATTTTCAATAAACGAGAGGACTGCAACAGGAGGGCCTGCACCAAAGGCAGTCAAAAAGAGCATTGAAAAACGCAATTTTGCCTTAAAAGAAGATGCAGACTGGATAATGAACCTTAAAGAAGGAATAGATAATTCACAGAAGATGATGATAAAACAGGCAGAGGAGTTGATTGGATAACAATGGATACAGGCGATAAAGTTCTCTGCAGTTATGCAGGAAGCGAGATAAAAGGGACATATATAACAGAAAGAGACGGCAGGGCAGTCTTAAAACTTGACAACGGGTACAACATCGGAGTTGAACACTGCTCCCTAAAGTTAATTGAGAGTGAAAAACCGGCCGCATCAGTCCCGAAAAAGATTGAACAGAATGAAAAACTCCCAAAACTCTCAATAATATCAACAGGAGGAACAATTGCCTCAAAGATTGATTACAGGACAGGAGCTGTCACAAGTCAGTTTGAGGCGGACGATATCCTCCGTGCAATCCCGGGATTAAAGGACATTGCGCACTTCAACGCACATGTGCCCGCAACTATTCTCTCGGAAAATATGACGCCTTCCATCTGGAAGACTCTTGCAAGGACTATATATGACGAAATTCTGGCAGGTTCAAAGGGGATTATCGTAACACACGGAACGGATACACTGGCATACTCCGCCGCTGCCATCAGTTTCATGGTCAAAACCCCGGTTCCTGTCGTCTTTGTAGGTTCACAGCGTTCTGCTGACAGGCCTTCAAGCGATAATGTGATGAACGGCATGTGCAGTGCAAAAGCAGCATTATCAGACCTTGGAGAAGTTGTGGTTGTCATGCATGCAACCACAAACGATGACTACTGTGCAATTCACAGGGGAACAAAAGTCAGGAAGATGCACACATCAAGACGTGATGCATTCAGGAGTATTAACACAAAGCCTCTTGGAAAGGTGGATTACCCCTCGCTTGATGTAACACTAGGAGATGATGCTGTCAGAAGAGGAGAGAATGAGGCGGCACTCTTTGATGAACTTGAGGAGAATGTCGGACTCCTGTATTTCTATCCGGGAATGTCACCTGATATTATCTCCGCCTTTGCCGGTTACAAAGGCCTTGTTATTGCAGGAACAGGTCTCGGACACACATCATCGGTATGTATAGGTGCCATTAAAAACCTGACAGAGTCAGGAACTGTGGTTGTTATGACATCACAGTGTTTAAACGGCCGGGTCTGCGACAGAGTCTATGATACAGGCCGCGATCTTTTGGATGCCGGTATAATTGAAGGCGGGGATATACTCCCCGAGGTTGCATTTGTAAAACTCATGTGGGTTTTGGGACAGGAAAAGAATCTGGATAAAGCAAAAGATCTTATGGCAACCGACCTTCGCGGCGAGATGAGGGGGTGCACACCTCATGGATTATGAAAAGATAGGCCTTAAAGCCGGAATTGAGATCCACCAGCAGCTTGATACAAAAGAGAAGCTCTTCTGCCGCTGCCCGACAAAACTTCGCGACGTCTCTGAGAGAGACGGCGAGTTTAAGAGATATCTTCGGGCAACGGAAAGCGAGATGGGCGAGATCGACAGAGCTGCAAAAGAGGAGATGAAAAAGCAGGACAGGATTTATACATACTACGAATACGATACCACCTGTCTTGTCGAAAACGATGAAGAGCCTCCGGCACCGATGAATCCTGAAGCCATTGAACTTTCACTGACACTGGCAAAGATGATGGATATGACACCTGTCGGGCAGATTCATGTGATGAGAAAGCTTGTCATCGACGGGTCCAACACAAGCGGTTTTCAGAGAACCTCACTTGTCTCACTAAACGGAAAAATTCCGGCCGGAGCAGGAATAGAGTCAATATGTCTTGAGGAAGAGGCGGCACAGCGTGTGGAAGGAGATATCTTCTCACTCGACCGTCTTGGAATTCCGCTTGCCGAAATTACAACAGCACCTGACATGAAGACTCCCGAGCAGGTAAAGGAAGTTGCGGCATATATCGGGATGCTCCTTCGCTCAACAGGTCGTGTAAAACGCGGTCTTGGTACAATCAGGCAGGATGTAAACATCTCAATCCGTGACGGTGCAAGGGTTGAGATAAAAGGTGTACAGGACTTAAATCTTATTGACGAGGTTGTAAGACGCGAAATTACAAGACAGCAGAGTCTCCTTTATATCCGTGATGAACTTAAAAAACGCGGAGCTTCTGTATCGGATGAAGTATTTGATGTAACAGAACTCTTTGCAGATACCGGCTCTGCAATTTTAAAGCGTGCAAAATGTATTCTTGCAGTACGCCTTTTGGGATTTAACGGACTTGTCGGATATGAGATTCAGCCGGGAAGAAGACTTGGAAGTGAGATGTCTGATTACGCCAAAAAATGCGGAGTCGGCGGTCTTTTCCACACAGACGAACTTCCGGCATACGGCGTTTCTGAAGATGAGGTTACAAAACTCCGCGAGTTTACAAACGCTGAGCCGCAGGACTGTGTAATTCTGGTTGCCGATACCAAAAAGAAGGCACAGTGTGCGATAGGACAGATCAAAATGCGTGCTGAGATGGCATTCTCAGGTGTTATTGAAGAGACCAGAAAGATGCTTGAGGAAGGCTCAACTTCGTATATGAGACCCCTTCCCGGCGCTGCAAGGATGTATCCGGAGACCGATGTTCTGCCGGTTGAGATTACAGATGAATACTGGAATTCTCTTCAGATACCCGAGCTTATAACAGCAAAAGAGAAGCGTTTTGCAGAAGAACTCGGCCTTGACCCCGCTCTCGCCAGAAATATGGCATATTCTGTTAGATGTTCATTATTTGAGCTTGCAATAGAAAAAGGCGTTAAGCCGAATCTTGCCGCAAGAACACTTTACTCTACCTTAAGAGAGCTCAGACGTGACGATGTGGATACAGCTGCCCTTTCAGACGATGACATTGTCAAAATTATGCTCGCCGTTGAGAAAGGAGATGCTGCAAAAGAGGCAGTTCCGGATCTGTTAAGAGCAGTATCAAAAGGTGACAGTGTAACGTCCGCAATAGAAAAAATTGCACCATCTGTTTCTGAAGAGGAATTATCAGAGGTTGTCGCGGCTGTAATCGCTGAAAGAGCTGACTTTGTAAAAGAGCAGGGAATGCGTGCACTCGGGCCTTTGATGGGCGTTGTCATGAAGGAATTAAGAGGCCGTGTTGACGGAAAAGTGATAAGCGAAGCCCTAAAGAACGAACTCAAAAAAGTTCTCTGAAATTGAGAGCTTTTTTTTATTTTCATTTAATTCAGAAATCCCAAATTGCTGATTATCGTTGAGTATTCAATATATCATTCCGTATTAAGAGGATTACTCTTTATTATTCATAAGTTAATTATCAATATGGAATGTTAAAAAAACAAATCTATGATTCTCTTGATTTAGGTGAAAATCCAAGTAGATTTGCAATAATTATCAATGTATTCATAATTGTTCTAATAATTGTAAGTACAATCTCAGTTATATTTGCAAGTGTAGCCAATTTTTTCAATCCAGAGATCTTTTTAGCAATAGAACTTTTATCAGTAATTGTATTCACTATCGAATATGTTTTGAGAGTTTGGTCCTGTACAGAGAATGAAAATTTTAAAAAGCCAATCACTGGAAGAATCAAATATGCACTTACACCCCTTGCGATAATTGATTTTCTGGCTATAATGCCCTTTTATCTTCCATTGTTTATAGGCGTGGACCTCAGAATATTAAGAATATTAAGGCTTTTAAGAATCTTCAGATTATTTAAGCTTGCAAGATATACCAGATCATTTGATTTGCTTAAAAAAGTCCTAAATCGCGAAAAAGAAGCATTAGCTATAACATTTTTCATTCTCTTTCTGATAATCATTATTGCTTCGTCAATGATGTACTATGCAGAAAACAGTGCTCAACCAGAAGCATTTTCATCCATTCCTCATGCAATGTGGTGGGCAGTTGCTTCCTTAACGACTGTGGGTTATGGAGACATCTATCCTATTACGCCAATTGGAAAATTGATGGCCAGTGTTCTTGCCCTGATTGGAATCGGTTTTGTTGCATTACCAACAGGAATAATATCTTCGGGATATATTGAAGAAATAAAAAATTCAAGGGAACAGGAAAGTGACACGGATACCATTAAAGAACTTGAAAGAATTGCTTCACTTCATAATGATGGGCATATAACAAAAGAAGAATTTGAAAAATTAAAAGACAATATAATGAAGAAAATATAATTTTTTGCTGAAAACTTTATATGCCCTGATAATAACCAGATTATATGAAATGTCCATCCTGCGGATTTGAAGATAACGGCAATTTCTGCTCAAATTGTGGAAATCCACTAAATTCCAAAGATGAGAAAGAAGAGATTAAACCTGTTTCTAATGAATGGACATATTGCTGTCCGGTATGCAGAAACTCTTCATTAAAATATGAATTACAAAAGAAATTTTTAGGTCTCTCTTCAAATGATTCCTTTTTTTGCTCTGAATGTAAAGCCAGATTTGTGAAATCAAATGACAAATATAAATTAACATCGGTATCTGACAAAAATCATGAAATCTGGAACAATTACAGTAATAAAGCATTGACTGAGGATGAATGGAACAAAATTGCACATGGAGGAGTGTCTGATGAAAAACAAAAAGAGATCGATATTAAAAGATATTATTCAGAACTTAGTCAGGGAATTGTGGATTTAGGTTCAAATCCAAATAGTCCGGTTATTTTGAAAAAAAATGAAGAACATGTGGTTTCAATAATTGATATAACTCTAAAAGAACCCAGGGCAGTCAGAAAAACCTCTGGTGGTTATGGAGGGCCAAGAATACGTGTTGCGAAAGGAGTTTCATTTAATTTAGGTGCATTTAGTGCATCAGGAGAATCACATGATGAAATCCGGGATATTGATGCCGGAATTCTCACCATTACATCAAAAAGGATAATATTTTCAGGCTCAACAAAAACAACAAATATTCCTCTTGAAAAGATTATTTCCATAAACCCATATATTGACGGGATAGGAATTAATCGAGAAAATAAAGAGAAAATGCAATATTTTGTCGGACTACCAAAAATAGATAATACCATTGAAGTTGAGGGTAGAACACATAATATACCATTCTCCGGTTTGATGCTTATGAGCATAATTGAGGGTTTAATAAACAGGATAAACAATCCTGAAACCATCAATCTCAATGAGAGTAATAACAATTCAGATTCTAATCTGCCAAAATCAGCTGAAGAAAGAAAATTCAATATTCAGGTTGAAAGAAATCTAAAAGGAAAAGATCTTGAAAAAAATGGTGAAACTGATGAAGCCATTAAACTTTATGAACTGAATATTGCCGAAGGCTTTGAAGGAAACCATCCATATGACCGTCTTGCAATAATTTACAGAAAGAAAAAACAATACTCTGAAGAAATAAGAGTTCTTGAGAGAGCAATATTTGTCTTTGAAAATTATGCATCATCAAAACGACCTGATGTTTCCCCAAAACTTGAAAAATTTTATGACAGACTTGAAAAGGCTAAGATATTAAAAGAAAAAAATGAGTGATTTTAATATTGAATTCTTTTTTAGGTGATTGAGAAAAAAACTCTGTTTCTTATTTTTCCATCACGATTTTGTGAATAAGAGCGGTAACGCCCGGTTTTGCCCTTCTTCTGCGGGAAGAACCGCCCATTCCGGGCGGAGGGGATTCAAACATCTCGGTGTTGAGCCTGTCTGTTATCTCGTCAAATATTCGTTTGTATGCAGGACAGTGAGGGTCGACGGCTTTTACCTCGCCGTTTGTCGGCGCAATCGCATTATACGGGCATCCCCCGCGGCAGTATTTGATATGGGGGCAGTCCGCACAGTTTTCATCCACGAAATCCTTAAACTCCTGCATGAGCTTCCATGCCCGGGATGATTCAAGATCCTCCATTGACGGGTTGTAATGCACATTTCCCATTACATACTCAGGCATTCCGACAAAACGGTAGCAGGGGTATATTCCGCCGTCGGGGCCGATTGCAAATGTCGTTCCCATGCAGTCCGCAAACGTGCATACATTGCCCCTTCTTGTAAATACACACCGGCAGAGGTCGTTTATATTCATAATCTCGGCCCGGTTCATGTGCAGAAGTGCCATATCCAGAAGATAGACCAGTAGTTCGCCGTACTTTTCAGGCTCAAGTGCATATTTTTCAGGTTCATTATCCCGGAGGGATGGCAATGCCGGGTGAAGTTTTAGGGTTAAGTTGTTGTCCATGAAAAATTTGAAGATCTCTTCTCTTCTTTCATACGAATCCGCAGTGAATGTACATATGAATCTTACATCAAGTCCGTTTTCGGTTGCGATTTTATATCCCTCAAATGTCCTGTCAAAATATCCCTCACCTCTCTGGGAATCGTTGATCTCTTTTGGTCCGTCAATACTTGAGCCAACCGGAATATTGTATTCCGCAAATATCTTTGCCAGTTCCGGAGTCATCCGCCAAAGATTTGTCTGGATGGCGAAGGTAGGGTCAAGGTGGCGAAGTCCGTCTGAGAGAAGAGGCAGTGCCTCCCTGTAAAATTCCAGACCTGCAAGAAGGGGCTCTCCGCCATGGAAGGTCACTGTAACCTGATAATCGTGCAGTTGCTTTAACCATTCAACTGTTTTCTTTACAGTATCAATGGTCATAACAGGAGAATCCTCCTCAGAACTCCAGCAGTATTTACAGTTTGCGGGGCACCCGAGAGTAGGGATGAGCATTACATGAAAGGGACTTTTCATCAGGATATTTTTGGTATTGCATTAAGTATAATTTTCCTTTATGCAACGGAATTAAAAGAAGGCACCAGAGAGCTTTCCGATATTTTATCCGGCATAGCTTTATGCACGATTCGGGCATATGAACAATCAGGCAGTCAAAAGGAGGAGATGTAATTGATAGTTATGAAGAGTACGTCTGATTTTCCTTTGCAAAAGAATCCTCACAATGTGAATTTAAGGAAGATTTACGAGACTAAACATGCAACCGCAGTTGAGATCACCTTAAAACCCGGAGAATCTCTAAAAAAGCACAAAACACCGGTTGATGTTTTTTTCTATGTTCTTGAAGGAACGGCTGTTGTCGAGATTGGAGATGAGAGAGAAACTGCAACAAAGGATATGATAATTGAGAGTCCTGCAAACATTCCGCACAGGTGGATAAATGACACAGGAGAGATATTCAGGGTTCTTGTTGTCAAAGTTCCTACACCTGTAACTGAGACAAAATTACTCTGAATTTATTAAAAATTATTTTTGAAATTTATGATTTTGGGGGAGATTATGGCAGAAGAAGAAAGCCTGTTTGAATCCGTAAAAAGACACATATACAAATGTTCGGTTGAGCTAAAACTTACCAAAAATGTAGAAGAGATCTTAAAGAAACCTGGAAGAGAACTTCATGTATCTGTTCCCGTCAGAATGGATGACGGGACGATAAAATCCTTTCAGGGATTTAGAATCCAGCACAATAATGCAAGAGGGCCGACAAAGGGGGGAATAAGATACCACCCGGATGAAAACAGCGATACAATACGCAGTCTTGCAGCGATTATGACATGGAAATGTGCCCTTCATGATCTGCCTCTTGGAGGAGCCAAGGGAGGGATTGTATGCAATCCGAAAGAGATGTCTGAAAGTGAGCTCGAGCGTCTTTCACGTTCATATATACAGTCGATGAGGCATTTCATCGGGTCTGATGTTGATATTCCTGCACCTGACGTATATACAAACAGTAAGGTCATGGCATGGATGCTTGATGAGCACTCTAAATTTATAGGCAAAACAGACTTCGGTGCAATTACAGGAAAGCCAATCTCACTCGGAGGTTCAAAGGGAAGGGAGGATGCGACTGCAAAGGGAGGATGGTTTGCAATACGTGAGGCTTCTAAGGAGACAGAACTCAATCTCAATTTTGGAGGGGATTTGGGGGATTCCATCCCGGCGGAAAAAACCGTAACCGTAGCTGTGCAGGGTTTTGGAAATGTTGGTTATTTTGCCGCACATTTAGGAAAGGAGCTTGCCGGATGCAGAGTTGTTGCGGTAAGTGACAGCAGGGGCGGGATTTTTTCAGAAGAGGGTCTTACCCCTTCTGATATTATGGTTCACAAGAAAAAAACAGGCTCTGTTTTAAACTACCCCAATACTAAAAACATCTCAAATGCCGAAATTCTTGAACTTGACGTTGATATTCTGATTCCGGCCGCACTTGAGAATGTTATTACAAAGGACAATGCAAAAGATGTTAAGGCAAAGATACTTGCAGAATTTGCAAACGGCCCTGTAACAGCTGAGGCGGAGGAAATTCTTCTTGAAAATGGTGTCCACATTATTCCCGACATACTCTGCAACGGAGGCGGCGTTATCGTCTCCTATTACGAGATGGTGCAGAATCTCAATATGGATTCATGGAGTGAGGAGGAGGTCAGCCGGCGGCTCAACAAAAAGATGACGCAGGCCTTCGGGAGTGTTACCAAAAAAGCAAAGGAGAACAATATATCCTCAAGACAGGCAGCTTACACGATTGCTGTTGCACGGGTTGTTGAGGCTATGGAATTTCGGGGATGGGTTTAAAAAAAAGACATCTTATTCACTTCCCCTTATTTCCCATACATATTAATGAGCCTTATCAGGTCGGAAAAACCGTCCATCTCCATCTGGAGAACGCCGTTTTTATCCATCCCCATGCTCATCTCTGCATCGGCTGTGAGCATGTCAGGCCCTCTTATTACAGTCCGCGTTACTCCGTCAGCAGAGAGGACTTTTTCTGCTTCTTTTTCATGGACAAAGCATCTTCCGGGAATGATTACCGTTTCACTGAGACGGGAAAGGTCAATATCTTTCAAATCATCTATTGTGATAAGGCAGGCAATCTCTTTTTTCGTCCCGTATACCCAGGATTTGTTCCCGCATGCGTCTAAAATCTTCTGAATGGGACGTGCTGCTATGCTTCCTGTTATTACGGTTGCATCCTTTTCCACCCGGGGCATCTTCTCAAGAAGATCTGTTTCATCCATTATAGCAAACGGCGATCCAATCTCAGGGTCCCCGAGAGGTGTTCCGTTTATCTTAAAATTATAGCGTGAGTTTAGGGATACCACAAGTTCGGCAAACTCTCTTACAGTGTGAACTCTCTGACCCTTAATTATCGGCGCATTTCCAAGTATTAATCCCTGATCAATGCGGTTTGCAAACCTCATCAGAATCAGGCCCTTAACGCCGCACCCTTCAAGCCATCTGCACATCTCCTCTAATTTTTCCCCGTCATTTACGCCTGGAATTATGAGTGCTGCGGCATAAACATCTATTTTTTTGCAGAGTCTTTCAAAGAAATCAAGTGATGCCTCAGGAGTGGGATCACCCATGTAATCTGCCCGAAGCCGGGGATCATTCGAAAAAACTGTAAATGATACCTCAGATAAGCCGTTTTCGACCATGTAGTCTGCAAGTTCGGGATCGTCAAAACCCTTGCCGCTGGTGTATCCTATATGTATCGGGACTTCCATGCTGCCAAGTATCTCCATTAAATCCTTAATTTCAGGGTAGCATGACGGGTCACCTCCGCCGCTTATTGTTATTTTTTCAAGATCGCCGTCCATTAACTGAAGATTTGCAAGAATATCATCTGCCACATCACGCAGCGGTTTGAATCCCTCATATTTTTCCCGGACTCCGTTGGTGCAGTATTCGCAGCCCTTTGTGAAGGGAAGACAGTATTTGCATCCGAAAGGTTCGGGTTCATCCTCTTTTCCGAGGCGCTTGAAGTAACAGTATTTGCAAAAACCCCGGCAGTCTGCCCCGGGGCTTCCTCCGATATCAACAGTAAGATGCGCCATAATTAATCCTGAATATTGTTTTGTTATTTTGAGGGATTAAATAATGGGTTTTTTGTGCTCTGAATAAAAGTTAAAACGTCAGGTTTTTTAAACTGAACATCCAACATTAGTAGGCGCCTCAGTGGCTTAGCGGCATAGCGGCTGATTTGTAATCAGCAGGTCGGGGGTTCAATTCCCTCCTGAGGCTTTTTTACGATTTTTAAGAAGTTCTTTTTTGATTTTAAGCATTTTTCTATTATATTTACATCATGAATTCACGGTTTTAATTTTTCAGGTTTTCTCTGCATGGTCTCACCTAATTCTGATGATTTTTTCCAGCTGTTCGTTTTTGTGTCGCTTGGAAAATTCGAGGGGATCTGGGTCTCACTAAAAGAATTTTAAAATCCCGGTCGTCACTTTTACCGGCATTTCCCAACCATATTTTCCCATGACTATCACACTTCCCGATCCTCTAATGAGTGCAGCGGTTATCCCCGGAATCGCGGGTAGCAGCCCGAATCACTGCAAAAAGTTCTCAGATCAGATGTGCAGGCTTCTCATGCCGTATTTTATACGCCAACGGCCATTAAAAAAAGAGAATTTATTCCTCTCCACCTTAAGCTCCTAACGGAATGAAATAATGAAAACAGTCAGATGTATAACACAGACCCTTAATGCCTGCATAACAGATTTTTTATTGCAGAAATCGTAATAATACATTACCAAAAAAACTTAAACGGATTTTAGTTGAAAACTCAAAACAGGTGAGATCAGGTCATATGAAATTCAGAGTTATTATAGAAATGGACGAAGATGGAATCTTTGTCGCCGAATGCCCGTCCCTTCCGGGTTGCATATCTCAGGGAAAAACCAGAACCGAAGCACTTGAAAATATAAAAGACGCTGCAAAAGGGTACCTGGAAAGCTTAAAGAAGCATAATGAACCAATCCCCCCGTCAATATATGAAGAAACTGTAGAAATAACTGCCTGAGATATGCCAAAATTACCTGTATTATCTTACCTTGAAGTAATAAAGGCACTTAATAAAACAGGTTATAATATCGACCATCAGACCGGGAGTCATATTATCCTGAGGCAGGATAAAGAACCCTATCGAAGGCTTACTATTCCAAACCACAAAGAAATTTCAAAAGGAACAATAAACAGCATCA
>NZ_JBSREC010000101.1:0-40552 GCF_055145805.1 Methanomicrobium sp.
AATCAGCACCTGTAAGTTTGCAGTTTATAAATTCCACACTTTTTAAACCGGTGTTATTGAAATTCGGCGTGCTGATGTTGCAGTTATTAAACTGACAATCCATGAAAACACTGCCTGATAAATTACTATCTGAAAAGTTACAGTCATTAAAATTACATGACTCAAATTCTGTTCTGCACAATTCTTTGTCAGAATAATCCAGTTTTTCAAAAGTTTCGTCATAATATGAATTTTCGTCCATAAAATCTCCTTTTATTGTTATGAGTATTACAGAAAAACTTCAAATTTCATCCGGTAAAAAAGCTTCTAAAATTTCTAAAAAATTATTTTTTTGGATGGTTAAACTTCGCCCATCCTGACTACGCAAAAGTCAGAACACTCAGTAAATGCCCTCTCCGGCAATCAAAACACCTTTTAGCTGATATGTGCCATTGCATGCACCACTAAACTCATTTTTGATTCTCTGTGTATATGAATTCCACTGCCAGCCCAGTACATGCCACTGGTTTGATCCACGCAATTCAGAAGATATGGTGAGGATATTGTCATTATCGGAATCATATGAGAGGAAAACCGGCACCTCAAGTGCATAACCTGAAGTTCCTTCGCTTAAATAGTAGTCTTCATATATGTTGCCGGTTTTAGTGTTGAAATCTTCCAGGATGTGATACGGCATGATAAGAGGCTCGTTTCCTATTGGTGTTTTTGTATTAATTTCATCTCCGTTAGTTTTAAGATAAGTATGAATTTCCATTTGAATGAGAACTGGTGTTTCTTCTGAATAACTGCCCGAGTAAATATGGGTGGGTTGTTGAAGTTTTGATGTGTTCTCTCCGGGCAGAATCATTATGGGTCTGATGTGGTTTTTGTAAACCGGACTTATCCTGTCGGCTGAGATATTGAGCACAGGATATCCGTTTTTATTCTCAATCTTTACAGAGATATTATTCCTGTCGTAATTTTTGAAAGTGATGTCCGATACACTAATAATTGTCTCATTATTTCTAAAATCCGGATCGTATAGGGAGGGAACAGGAATCAGTAAGGTTCCATTATCAACAGGCCCTGATGTTGAAAGAATAAGTTCATATGAGTAATCCGACATTGAATTTTCATGTGCTGTAAGGGTTAAATATCCTATAATTGATGCAAAAGAGATTATCATAATTCCAATAAGAATAACTACTGCGATGATTATTTTCTTCACAATATTCAGAATATCTGCCATTGCTTCTAGATTGTCAGGTATTTTATATGTGTTATTTGTTTAGTACCAGCACAGATCATAATCCGTTTCTGATGACATTATCCCGCCTGAAACCGCAACCGTCCATTTTCCGTTATCCTGGAAATAACTGTTAATATTTGAAATAGTCATCCTGACTGCATTATCATCATTGTCATCATCAGTGTCGATGAAATGCCAGATGGAACCTGAAGGACTCACAACCGATAATGAAAGTTCAGTACCAGGATCAGACCACCTGAGTTCAAAAGACAATTGAGTGTTTCCTGAGGGAGTCAGTGAATACCAGTCTGTATCGCCCTTAAAAATCGTGCTGTAAAAACGAACCTTTGTTTCCGGAGTCGGGAGAGGAGTAGGGGTTGCATCATAAATGCCTCCCTCATCACCACTCAAAAAATCTCTCCCCAAATCTAAAAAACTGTAAAGATATATGTCATGGCCGGTGCCCCAGCTGTCAAGCCATACCACATAATCTCCTGAAATTTTTGGATAATCCTGCTTACGGTCTTTTGATATCTTTTCTGTCACATTTGTGTTTAAGTTGTGCAAATATACATTTCCCCCCCATGGCAGATTTGAAGGATATGGCCCAAAATCAAGCCAGACAATATGATCCCCGGAAACGTCCGGGCATAACTGGGCGGACTCTGTATAATCGACCGGTCCGGATTCTTTGGTATTGATATCATACATAAATGTTGTATAATGCCCTTTGTGCATTCCGGTCCAGACAATAATGTCCTTATCTATTGCAGGTGAGTAATGAACGTCAGGAACATCTGTATAAAATTCCAGGGTATTTTTACGGGTATTCTCATAAAGGCGTAATTCCCGTTTATTTTCAATGATGTCTTCCCAGATATACACGACTTTCCCGTCTGATATTGCCGGATGGGAGTATGAGTCGTAAAATGTGTTTCTATGAATACTTGTGTATTCGCCTGTTGAGAGATCGTACATCCTTAGAGTTGATCTCTTCTCATCGATATTCTCTACCCAGACAATTATATCTCCGTCAATCACCGGTGAGTGCTGGGGGTTTTTGGTATATAAAAATGTTATTTTTCCGTCAGATTCATCATAAAGATAAATTGCACGATTATCAGACCATACATACCGGTCGCCCGAGAAATCAAGACTGAACTTTCCGGAAGGATCAGCAATTACAACTTCCTGCATGCCTGTTGAGATATTGTACTTGTGAATCGAACTTGCAAGCATGTTGTTTTCATCCTGTTTATATTCTATCCAGGCAACAACATTGTCTTTAAAGGCGATTGCGTCATATCTTGCCGCATCACCCTTCGCAATAAATTCGGCATCCGATATTTCCTGCGCAAAACATGGTGTAACAATAAAGAAAACTGCCAGAATCAGGGATAATAAATGTAATTTCATCTATCTGTTCTCCCGTCTTTTAATAGCAAAAGCAAGTGTCCCTGCAATCAGTGCCGTTTCAAATATTAAAAGCCCGGGGCTTAGCGGGCTTTGGTTTGCAGGCCCAAATTCTCCTGGTTTTATTGTGTATTCTTCTTCAGGTTTTGGGTTTCCTGCGAGGTCTTTTGTTTCGGAATCGACTGTGTATGATTTTACCAGAAGAAGATTATCAGTGGTATCTGCAGAATATGCCTCAGCGTAAACTGAGAATGTATTTACAGCATCTGCATCTGCCTCAGTGGCCTCAACAGTTATTAGATATTCTCCGGGGGCAAGTTCGTCTGTAATAATCTCCTTTTCCCATGTATAATATTCACCGCCGCTTTCAACCAGGGTATCTTCAATAATCTGATCCTTAAAGAATGATTCATCCGGTGCTGTGGGCTCAACTGAAATAATAAGGCGTGTATTTTCTGCAAGGTTCGTTGTTCCTGAAAGTTTCAGTGGTGTGCCTGTGGTAATATCAGGTAATTTTTTGGTGTCAAACCGTATCCACGGGACTTCTGCAAGCATCATTATTTTCATATATGGGTTTTTTTGCTCTCTTTTTTTAAGTTCAATCTCAAATTCCGTATTTGTTTCAGGAAAATACCCGCTGTTTATAAATTCAGAATCGCCCCCGACAATATATACATAATACTTGCCTGAAAAGAGTTTGTGCGATTTTGTTTCGTCAAGGATAACACCGTCTCCTAAAATATATCCGTTTTCATCTGTCTGAAATTTCACAAAACTGTTTTTATCTACAACTCCCATACTTTCCTTATAGAACCAGACACCTATCTCAGAATCAGGTGTACCTGTTCCTGAAAGATACAGCGGCTGATCCTTTGCCAGAGTTCCACCGTATATTGAGACCGGATTTAATTTTAGATTCATATCAAAACCGGGAGATACGTACCGTTCTTTTGCAAAGTAATCTGATTTTTCTGAAATATCTCCTGCTAAAGCAGGCGGTGCAACAAAAATGCAGAATAACACTGCTGAGAGAACGAAGACCTGAATTAAACGGCTTTTATTTAATACAGAATTTTTGTTATCTTTATTCACACAGTATTTTTTGATTTTGTTTGTGATTCCCCGATAAATTTTACTGTGGAACTTTTTTTGCCTGACAGCCGGAGGTATCATTTAAAATCCTCCTCTCAAAAGCAGTGAAATACCTGGCAATATGCTTCCCCCGGCTTTTGAGACAGTTGTTTTTGGCATTTCCCTGCCTGTCACCGCAGATATACAATCCTGTGTGAAATCATCCAGATAACTGCCTGAATAATCCCTGAAGTTTTGAATTTCTGTTTTATCTATGATACTTTTAGTATTCTGGTCAACATCATAGGTTATCTTTGACAGTACATCTTCTGATGATTCCAAAACACTGTAGACCTCATAATATGTGTTCAGCGTTGTGCTGTCTTTACCAAGACCTTTTGGGCTTTCCACTGCAATTGTATATTCTCCTGGTCCGAGAACGGAAGTGTCAATTACAGATTCCCACCTGTTTTTGTCATCGTATGGAAATACTTCTGTCTCCTGCACAATTATTCCCTGATATGAATCATAATCAACAACTGATGAGCTTACAACAATTTCCAGAATTGCCCCTGATTTGAGATTAGTTGTTCCTTCAATCTCCAGTTGTGCCCCGATTTCAATTTCTTTTGATATTTTTTCGTTTATTGATATTTCAGGTTCGTTTGCAAGGAAAGTAAATTTCTGATACTTCAGATTTTTATCTTTTAGGATTACATTTTCAAGCTCAGTATAAGTTGAAGGAATTATCTTTTTCTCTATATATTCAAAATCTCCGGAGACTGCATATACATAGTATCTGCCTTGCGGCATGTTGTATGAGTTAAAGACCGGCAATATCTCCCCGTTGCCCATAATTTCTCCATTGCAGTCTGTAGAAATCACTTCAAAATGTGAATAACCGTCTTTAATGCCTTCAGTTGCCTGGTATGTCCAGACTCCTGTCTTTGTGCCTGAAAGTCCTTTTCCCGTAAGATGCAGCGGCTGGCCTTTGGCAAAAATACCTGCTGTTGCATCCGGTTCCGGAGTCAGTTTAAAATTCTGGCGGGGATTTTCGTATTTAGGATTGCAGAAATCAGGCAGAACCGGTTCATCTTCAGGCTCCATTCCTGCCGGATAAATATGAATAATTTTAGAATATGCCTTGTCAGGATTGCTTGTCTCCCATATTGTCAGATTCCAGTCTCCCGGAATATAATTTATAAGGGATTCTTTTTCATGATACACAAATGTACGATTGCCGCTAATTATGGTGCCGCCCCCTGAGCCTGCCATTCCTTTGAGTTTATCTCTGTGGGGATATGGAGTATCCAGAGTAAAATTATGATTTATATATGACCCTTCCGGGTAGGAAGATTTTAAAAAGATGTCAAAGGTATCTGTTTGTGACAATTCATCAGGTATAGGACGTACTAAGGTTATTTTATCATCTGCAGATGCCGGAAAACTGCAAATCAGCAGGCATGCTGATATCAAAAGAATGCTTGTTATCCATATTTTTATTCTGTTCGTTTTATCACTCTCCTTTTTAATTGTAAAGCATTCTTTTGAATCATCTATGTAAGTGATTTCTGTGAGGAGATTCGTCAGGAAGGTTATATTTATGGAAAAATTCCGCCCGACAGATCATATTCAGTATCTTAAATAAAGCATTATTTATTTTTATATAAACCAATTCTGATTTTGAACAGATATGTTTTTTGCAGGATATTTTAGAAGAATGAATTTTTTCTTAGGATTATTGTTAATCAGTCCCATATTGTTTCAGCTATTTCGACAATATTTAAATTTCCATACGAGTTTTCTCATAGAAATCATATATCAATGAAAGATATAAATTGTAAAAAAAGGAGGTGCAAACGAAAGTAAGGGGGATAAATATTTAGCAGAATAATTCCCGGAAATACTGCTGTTTAATAAAGAGTATAAATTCTTATATTGACAGTCCGGGCATTCCTAAAAATATAAAATCAGATCCAAATGAGACATTTAACCAGAAAAAAATATAAATTACATAAAATCATCTATTTCGTGATAAAATTCGCAAATAATATGTGTATGTAGTAGGAATTGACCAGATCCACTAAAAATCCACAAAAAATATTTTTATACAAATCTTTTTTTCTTAGTTGATATGTAAAGAATTGTGGCGTAAGGCGTTTTAATTGTTAACTCAAACTCTTCTTCCAGGCAGTATGATCTAATATGTAAGGTCTTGTCACACAAATCATATATAGTGAAAATAAAAAAATTAAAATAATCGGGGCGTGATATAAATGGCAATTTGCAGGAATATAATAATTATATTTATAATTTCTCTGGCAGCAATGTTTTCATTCCTTCCTGCGTATGCACAACCTCTTTCTTACTCTGTTCAGGGATGGGATGAGTCAGGAACTCCGGTTAGTGAGGCAAAAATGCCTGTTCCGCTTGAATTATGGGAAGTTCCCCCGCTGGCAATTCTTGCCGTCACATTTGTATTAATCTCTCCTGTTTTTCTGTTGCCTGCCGAGATAATTCTTGCAGTTTCCGGTATGATTGCACTTAATTTCAGGAGGATTGATAAAAAAACAATACTTGATAACAATTCCCGCAACGAAATATATCAGTTCATTGTTAAAAATCCCGGAACATCCTTTACCGAGGTTGAAAACTGCCTTTTGGTAAACAGAGGTACACTCGATTATCATCTGAGGATTCTTAAGCAGAAGCATATAATCACTGCTTTTTCAAAAAACAAAAGAAATTTTTATTTTGAAAATTCCGGCCGTTATCAGGACCTGGAGATGCAGATTTTTGTAAGTCTTCGAAATGAAACAAATTATTCAATATGTAAATATCTTCTGGATTCACCTGATGCTTCAAGAAGCGATATAGCAGAAAAAGTAATGGCATCCTCTTCCACAGTTTCGTGGTATATGAGAAGACTTAGTGACGCCGGAATAATTCTCTCCACAAAATGCGGCCGTGTTGTCAGGTATCGAATGTCGCCGTCTGCTGCCGAAGTGATGGATAAAGTAACTGTGAACTGTTTCTCTTCATTAAGTGATCAATTATTTTCCTGTCATTATTTAGGTTCTCAATATGAAAAGAAGGGAATGGGCGACAACTCTGATTAAAAATTTTATAGAGTGAAACTGTCTAAATTGATTCAGAAGTAAAAGATAAATCCACAAAATTTCATATCAGACGATATCTGAAAAATTAATTTTGTCCGGGAAGATACTGGTGCACCTGATGGAACTCAGATATTCAGACACTTTTCCAGGCTCCCTTTGGAACTTTTACCTCAAACCGTGCCCCTTTACCCTCTTCTCCTGTTTCTTTGATAGTCAGACCTGTAATCGAGAGGATCTCCCTTGCTAAAAAGAGTCCGAAACCTGTATTCTCCCCGAAACCTCTGTCAAAAATCATTTCTTTTTTGGAATCGGGAATTCCTTTCCCGTTATCTTCCCAGATAATAGTCAGATTCTCATCAGATATAATGCAGTTAAGACCAACTTCAGTTGCCTTTTCACCATGCCGGATTGTGTTGTCCATTAAGTTTGCAAAAACCTTCTCGAGCATTGGATCGGCATATACTAAAAGATCACCACAGTTATTGCGTGCCAGAAGGTCATTATCGTCCAGATTTTTTACAATTTCAGAGGTATTAAGCCAGACAGGTTTATCCACACCAAGCTTTTCATATTCACGTGTGAATTCAATGCTTCGCCGGATGGCTACAGTTTTCTCATCCACTTTTTCCAGATAATCTTTCTGTTTGGGATCAGTGCTCATGTCCTCCGCAAAATCAAGAAAACCCTGTAGCACTGTTATCTGGTTTAAAATATCATGCCTTGTAATGCCTGAGAGGATCCGGAGTTTTCTTTTTGCGAGGCGAAGAGCATCTTCTGCAAGTTTTCTGTCAGTGATATCACGGCCAACAGACTGGTATTCTATAACTGAACCTTTACTGTCAAATATTGCCCTGTCACTCCAGAGCTGCCAGCGGATTGTCTGATCCGGCATAATTATCTGATGCTCAATACTGTCAACCGGGTGTTTAGGTGTTAAGGATTTAAAGAATTTTGATAAACGTTTTTTGTCTTCAGGCGGGATATCCGGCTGGAATTTTTTCCCGAGAATCTCATCGCGTGTACTGCCAAAGTACCTGCAGTAGGCTTCATTGACAAATACATGTGTCCCGTCAGGCAAAAACCGGCAGACAAATTCTGTCTGGTCTTCAACAACACAGCGATATCGCATCTCGCTCTCTGCAAGTGTCTCTTCTGCCTTCTTGCGGTCAGTGATATCGACAACAGATGCAACGCTCAGGGTTGTTCCGGGTATTACTCTTACATTATTGATGCAGTGCCTGATTTTACCGTCTCTGTTGAGAAATCTAAACTCATAAAGCCGTTTTTCACTTAAGGAATCGTTGCGGCGGTCATGATGATAATTTTTCATAACTTCGAGATCTTCGGGCACAACAAATACTGTCCAGCTCTTTTTTCCTTCCAGTTCATCTATTGAAAAACCGGAAAGTGCTGCAAATCCCGAGTTAGCCATTTTGATTGTTGTATCATTTTCTATAATTATTGTGGCTGCTCCGGTCGTTTCAAAAATAGTCCGGTACAGGTTCTCTGACTCTTTAAGCGCCTGCTCTGCCTGTCTGCGTTCGGTTATATCGCGGATGGATTCAATGGCACCTATCCTTTTACCTTCAGTATTAAGCAAAGGTCTTCCTGTCATCCAGATATATCCGCCTTTCCCGTCATATAATGCCGGGGCAAAGGCTTCTGCATAAAGGGTGTTGTCTTTTTTAGTAAGAGACTGGTATTCTGAGCTGATCTCATCATCTTCCTCATCGATTAAGTCCATCAGCTGCTTTCGTCGTTTACCATAGAAGGGAATTGTGTAGGCATGGTCTCCCTGCCCGATCATCGCATCCTTTTTTATTCCTGTCATCTCCTCCATAGCCCGGTTCCATGCAATCACTATCCCTTTCCGGTCGATGACAACCGTTGCATCGGGAAGAAACTCGATGATGTCTGAAAGCTTGCGCTTTGATTCCCGGAGTGCGTTCTCCTGTTGCACCATTTCATCAAGATTCTGTCTGAGTTCCTCTTCTGAAGCGGTAATGTTCTCATAGGCAGCATGTAGTGCCTCTGTATTTTTTAAAAGTGCCTCCTCTGCCTGTTTCCCCGTGACTGCCTTTATTATCTTGTGTGTCAGTTCGGCAAACTGTGATTTCGGGTCGCCGCCTTTCTGAAGGTAAAAATCCGCTCCCTCGTTTAATGCCTCAATAACAACTTCTTCCCTGCCCTTTCCGGTAAATATTATGAAAGGCAGTGTGTTGCCCTCTGCCCTTAAGTGTTTGAGGAATTCAATCCCGTCCATCTCCGGCATCTGGTAATCGGAGATAATTACATCATATGATTCTTCTGAGAGGAGTCTTATTGCTTCTTCTGCACTCTGAGCTGTAGTTACGAAAAAATTGCCTGCCCTTTCAAGAAAAATTTTCCCGATATCAAGAAGAGCAGGTTCATCGTCAACATACAGGAGTGATATTTCCTGCAACTGTGACTCGTCAGATGCCATATTGTATTATATTGTATTTTATATCATAAACCTGCCCATTTATAATAAGGCGATTTTAATTGTAAGGCAGATTTTATTTCAGCCTCAATAATATCCGTTTTTTTAGTTTTTTTAATGCAAATAATAATGGCTTTATCCGGTAATATTATTTTAGGGGACATAAAGGGGATGAAATACAATACAGTTTTTATTTTATGTTTTGCTGCGTTTTTATCTCTAACAGGGGTTGTAAATGCCGAATTGCCCGGTGAGGATATCCTGATCAGTAAAAATGTGTATGGAAATTACGAGACTGCAACAGATGGCGATAACATCGTCTGGCTCTCAAAGTATGAATCGTATGAAGAGCACCCTGTATTCGCTGATGCAAAATACAGGATAATTCTTCACAATATCACATCCGGAGATGAAGTCCAGATTCCTGTAAATAGTCAAAGACCGGGAGCTCCTGATATCTCAGGCCGTTATATTGTCTGGTCTGATTCAGTCCCTGGAAGCGATACCTATTCCGACATATATTACTATGATATAGAAACCAAAGTCACAAAGACAGCAACGACAGACTACGGCGACCAGAAAAATCCGGTTATAGCAGGAAATACTATCATCTGGACAGAAAAATCAGGTTTAGGTGGGCAACATTCTAAGATAAGTATCTACGATATCACTGATGGCAGCATATCTGATTTTTCTTTTCAATCCAGAATATCAAAAGCTGCGGATACTGACGGTAAAAAGATACTCTTCCAGACATGCAATGATACATCATACAGAATATATCTCTATGATATGATATCGCATGAAAAAATTAGAATTTATGAAAATACAGGTTACTCCTCGTATATTTCAATATCAGGTGACAGGGCGGCATGGCTTGATCATAATTATGTCAGAGGACAAAACACAGATTATAAAATAATCTTTTACAACATATCATCCGGTCATATAGATGACCTCAATACAGGATCGGTTCCTGTAAGCAGGCTTAAAACTGATGATTATCTGGCAGTCTATGAATATGGCGGCAGGGGAGCGTCAGGTGATAAAAAAGGGAGTTTGATTTATTACTATGATTATGAGACCAGAAAGGCAGAGCTGCTCTCAGAAAGAACAGGTGATCAGTGCAGTCCTTCTGTATCAGACGGCAAAATAGTGTGGGAGGATAATTCACCTGAAAACATTGGCATATATCTTCGTTATTATAATAAATCTGAAGACATTCCTTCTGTTGTGAATTCATCCGAAAATTCATCTGCCAGTCCTGTTAAGGATAAAAAAACGCCGGGTTTCTGGTTTATTGATACACTGATTGGCCTTATTGCGATAAATCTGGCTCTTTTCTTCAGGAGAGATCAGAAATCAGGATAATTTTTAGGATCTGATATTTCATAATTTTCCTCCCGGCATTTTTCAGAACATCACAGGTCAAAAGAGAATCGTTTTTATAACTCAGATTACATAGTTAATAGAGCACTACGGTGACACAAAGGGGCTTGTGGTCTAGCTGGTTTATGACGTCGCCTTGACACGGCGGAGGTCTTGAGTTCGAATCTCAACGAGCCCACTATTCTTAACGTTTTTTAATTTTAAAGATTTATTTGACGATTAAATCTCTATTTAGCGTAAATGCTTTTCATATCAAAAATATAAGTGAATCATTCTTAAAAAAAGCAGACAGAAATTCCAGAATTCGCATTCAGGACAATATGGTCTGGTTTTTCATTTTATTTTTCATCGCATTTTTTATTGCTCATGTAGAAGATGTACATTAAAAAGACTAATGTCTGAATAATTCAAAAGATATAATACAGAAAAAGAATAGGAGTTGGGGTTAAAAATCTCAATATTTCTCCTGTTTTTGTATATGAGGAACCTCATGAGAATACTTTTTGTTGTATGCGGAGAAGGGCTGGGCCATGCTTCCCGTTCAACTAAACTGGCACGATATTTTGAACGGTTTGGACATACCTGCTACTTTGCGTCATATGGGAAGGCATACGATTTCATCAAAAACCAGGGTGATTTTCAGGTATTTGAGACATATCGTGAGGTAATACTGGAAGGTGAGGGAGGATGTTTTAGTCTTTCCAAAACGGTGTGGTCCTCAAAGGGGGTAATGCTCTCTCTTGCCCGTTCTTTTAGGCATATAAGGGGTCTGATTATTGAAAACTCAATAGATGTTCTTATCTCGGATACAATGTATGCCGCGGTAACAGCTGCAAAAATACAGAAAGTGCCCTCGCTTTTTTTGACAAACCAGAACAAATTTGCATCTGCAACAGACCAGGACTCGGCGCACTGGAATTTTTTAAGCAATGTCGTTGATAAATATCTCTCACTTCCTGACAGTGTCTTAATACCTGATTTCTCCCCCCCCAACACTGTGAGCGGATACAATCTTGATATAAAAGCGGAAGATCGGGAAAGGTACAGGTTTATCGGCCCGATTATGGGCATAGATCCGTCTGATTACGAGATCGGGACTGATACTATTTTTGCAAGTTTCGGAGGCGAACCTTTCAAACTTCCTATGTATGAGATGTTATCCGAGATCGCAGAGGAGAGGCCTTATCATGACTTTGAGGTATTCTCAACTACTCCCGGACTTCCTCAGGAAAGCAGAAACTTCAAACCCTATGGATATGTCCCTGATCTCCTTAAGCACATGTCAAAATCCAGGCTTACAATTATGCACGGAGGTCTGACATCCCTTCATGAGTCACTTCTCTTCAACAAACCCTGCGTGATGATAATAGATCCATATCATCCGGAGCAGTGGAACAACGGCCGCAGAATAGAAGAGATGGGCGCCGGTGTCATGATTGCCTGTGACAAGGTGACCAAAGAGAGTCTCAGCGATGCAATAGATGAGGCACTTGCCCTAAAACCGCCGAAAATGGAAAATCTCTTCAGCATTGAGGATGGAAGAATCAGCACCTTAAAACTGATAGAAGAGATGGGTTGGAAATAGGCAGAAGGGATATTTTCCCATCATTCAAATAAAAATATTTTTCCCATAGGAAATGCCTGAAACATTCGTTTCAGGAACGTTTAAAGAAAGACTATTTGTCTATTGCATGTGAATATGAGATATAACAGGTATTAATATGGAAAGTACAGCCAGACTTCTTGCAATTATAACAGGGGGACTCATCATATGCGTGATGATTATGATGGTAATCGCGGGTTTTTTCTACCCCGGCGGTTTTTCAGTCCTTGGAATTGTTCCGGACAGCACTTATAGTTATGATGTTGAAATAGCGGCGGGATACGATATAACAGATGCAACATTTTTCTTTCCCCTCCCATCATATAAAGAGAATTCTCCTGTCGGAGTCAGTATCATTGATGGAGAAGGCTATGGATTTGATGAAGGCGTAGATGCCAAACTCTTCGGTGCGAAGGATGCCATGATGCTAAAGGTGACTTCTGAGAATCTTATAGAGACAAAACGTGGAAAAAAAACAGAGGCAGAACTTTTTGAATTATATGGTGCAGAGGACTCGGGGATTCCTGTAGTACTCGGGGACACTCTTAAAGTAATCAGATTTGGAGGAGAATCATCTGAAAATTCACTTATTGACACACAGAATCCTCTTGAAAACTCATGCCTGCTCTCGCCTGTGATGAAACTCTCTGAGGGGGATGATTCAGCACAATATGAGACATATGTATATACAAAGTATGACACTTCCCCTGACTGTAATGTTGATATTAGAATAACTGTAAGAGGTCAGAATTCATGGCAGTTTTTTATGCCGAAAATGAATTATTATTCAAACGAAATAACCCTGAAACTTAAAGGCCCGCAGTCGGGATGGCAGACTGCTGATGCAACCCTTAAGTCAGGTATGGGCGATTATACAATAGTCATCTGAGCTTAATTCAACTGCGGGTTATAAAAAACCGGTATTATTTCCGGTTTAATTTTTTTTATGGATAATAATATGAGCAGGGTCAATCTGTGTGTCCGGTGCAAAGGCAGGGGATTTTGTGGTCTGCCCAAATGCCCGGTTATAAGTCGTTTTTACGCCGGCGCTGATACAAAACCGGTTGACAGCTATATGGGTGAGAGCCCGTCCGTTTTTGTAGGCAGCTACAACTACCCGAATATGACCGGCGGACCCCTTATGACAGGCGAGAGTGACAACCCCGAATTGTGGGTCAAAAAGGACTATTCTATAGATGAAATTGTCTCTCTTCGTTCCGGAACAATAAGAGGCAGAAAGATAATAAAAAGAACTGCGGACTGCATGCAGGAGGTGGCACTCTCCCAAAAGCCAATTGATCTTGAAGTCTCATTTCAAAAGCCTGTCTCTTTCAATCTCCGTTTTGACGGAACACTCGCACCTGTGGGGCTTTCCGCTGACATAAAAAAGATGGATGTCCTGGATAATCCTTACGTTCCCAGAGTGGTTGACAAAATCACGTCAGATACTGACCTTCGTGCAACCGACGGCATGTTTGAATTATATAAGGGCGGAATTGACGTTCATCACATCCAGAGCATTCTGGCGGCAGGTTTGATCGGAACAGGCAGATACCGCAGACCTGTCCCTACCAGATGGGGAATTACGGCAATTGATGATACAATCTCTAAACGGCTTAAAAGTGAGGTTTCAAAGTATCCGCCGATATCGGATGTGATGGTATTTTCCGGAATTTTGCATGCAAATCATATCATATGCCTGCTTGTCCCCGGCGACTGGAAGTATGAGATGGTCGAAATCTGGGAGAAGAACAGTCTCTGGGCAGGTGAAAGTGAGGTTATTGTATCAGATGGTGAAACAAAAAAGAACAAGAATGAATATTCGCAGATATCCGGTGCATATTATTCCGCAAGACTTGGAATTCTGGAATATTTATCTGATATCCGCAGGTGTGCAGGGGTTATTGCTGTAAGAAGAATCACAGGAGATTACTGGGCACCTTTAGGCACATGGGTGATAAGAGAGGCGACACGTCGTGCAATGAAAAATCCATCCATGATATGTGCTGATATAAATGAGGGTTCTGCATATGTCTCAAAAATTGCCGGAAGCGATAAATGGCTCTCACAAAGCAGTCTTCTTAAAGATTTAAAGTTTCAGAAGAGTCTCTTTGATTTTTAATTTTGTGATATTAAATTCATTAATTTAATCTAAAAAAAAGGTTTTTGGTTTATCGTCTTCTTACCAGAAGTAAGACACAAAAGACTGCGATAATACCTGTAATAAATTCAAATCCCGGAGATGCGGGTGTTGATGTGGGGGGTATCTCGGGTCCCGGCCCCAGTGGAAGAACACCCTCTGTTATATGAATCTCATATACTGATACTGCCTGCGGGCCTGTCATCATGCCAAATGATGAAGACTGGCAGAGATCTGATGGGGCCTCACCGTTCACAAATTTAACGGAGATATCATATTCCAGTGGATCTTCTGTAGAATAGGAATATACAGCGCCCGGAAGAAGACTCTTTTCAGTAAGGGTCTCCTTGGATTTAACGACCTTTATGTCTGCCGAACTTGCAGTGCATGTTGTTCCCGAACATTCCGCACAGTTTGGTACAGTCTCTGTTGTAAGGATGTATTCTCCCTGAAGCGGTTTGAATATCAGCCGGTCAGGATCTCCTATGATGTCTGTTACAAGTGCTGTTGCTGACACTTCTGTCATCTTTGCAATTCCAAGATATGTTCCTCCGTCTCCACCGAGAATAATGTATCTGGCAGGTTCTCCCACATTAAATGTCTCAAATGCCGAGTCGTCAGGCACTGTGCCTGTAACACTCATTCCTGCATCAGATGCTGTCCACTCGCTGATCGGTTCTGATTCTGAATAGGATGTTGAAAACTGATAATCTGTTGTAATTGTTATCGTCTTCTGATCCATATCAACCGATGTTATGGTTCCCATGCCGTTTACCTCTGCAATCACTGCTGATGCCGGTATGAAAAACAGGGCTGCCACAGTTATGATGGCGGCGAAAACCAGAATTTCTCCTTTAAAATTCATAATAATTCTCCAGATTAAAAAAGGAGAAAGTAGTATATATAATTCTCCAAAAATGAATATTCCCTGAAAAACACTGTGGCTTAAAAAAAGATACAGGCTCCGGGAGAACTGTTAATAATTCTTTACCTGCTGCCTGACTGGTTTTTAAATCTCTCTTCTATTGAGGATATGGTCTCTATCTCGTCTGTTCCCTTATCATCCCTGAGCCGTATAAATCTCGGGAAACGAAGTGCATAACCTGCATTGTAGTTGGCACTTTTCTGAATCTCTGCATATCCTACTTCAAATACAACTTCAGGTTCAAATTTCACGCTGTTTTTGGACTCCGAGATGACCGAGTCTTTCAGGAGATCATAAATCTCTGAAAGCATCTCGTCTGAAATGCCTGTTGCGACTTTTGAAACCGGAATCAGACTGCCTGTTTCATCCTGGCATGCAAGAAGGAATGATCCGAAAAAGTGTGCACGTTTCCCCTCGCCCCATTCCGCACCGATTACTGCAAGATCTATCGTATCAACAGCAGGTTTTATCTTAATCCATTCCTTTCCGCGAACACCTGGAGTGTAATGGGCAGATAGTGATTTTATCATAATTCCTTCGTGACCGTCATCCAGAGCTGATCTGTAGAAGGATTCGAGGTATTCAATATCATCTGATACAACCTGTGGTGCGACATAATTTTTGACAGATGCATCAAGAATTTCCCTTCTCTCTGAGAACGGTCTGTCAATCAGTGTCTTTCCGTCAAGGTATATTATATCAAAAATATTCGGGACGAGCTTAATGCTCTCCATGTGATCGGCGATATCGTGCTTTCTTCTGAATCGCCTCAATACATACTGGAAAGGAAGAGGTTTGCCGTCATCAACTGCTATCACCTCTCCGTCAAGGATTATATCGTGCTCTGTTGACGAGAGGAGCATTTCAGCAACATCGGGTATTGCGTCTGTAACCTCCTCAAGCTTTCTTGAGTAAATCCTGCATTTATCCCCTTTTTTATGAAACTGAAATCTTGTTCCGTCATATTTGTATTCTGCCGCAATTTTGCCCTGCTCTTCTGTCATCGCTGCAATTGTCCCCTGTTTTGCAAGCATCATCTTAACAGGCCGGAAGAGTTCAACCCGGACTTCGTTTAACGCACCCTCGCCTGATTTCGCCAAAAGTGCAACCTCTCCGAGATCATTTGAGGCCTGATAGGCGTGCTCGACAGATGCGGGGGAAACTGAAAATCCCTTTGCTATAGCGTCCCTTATGTTGCCCTCGCCGACACCGATTCTAAGCTCACCCAAAATCAGCCTTGATATGTATCTTGCCTCTTTAGGGTTTGCATTTCCAAAAAGACGTCTTAATACTTTTAATTTTTCCTTCTGTGATCTGTTTCCGCCGACACCTGATATGTAATAGAAATCCCTGTGAACTTCCAGAAAGTCAAGGGAGTCTGAAAAAAATGAGGTCTGCTCTTTGTTTGCAAGCAGTAGTTCTATTGCACGTCCTGCATCGCCCCCTTTATTAATCTCACCTATAACTGAGTTTTTGTTTCTTCCTGCCACATATGCGACAGACTCATAGATGAGATTCGGGCCGACACCTGTCTTTTCAGGGCTCCAGTCCGGAAATATTCTGCCCATTAAAAATCTGACAAATACAGGCAGTTCCTCATCAGTAAGTTCTGGCAGAACTCCTGCCACAATATCAATTGAGTCAAGTCTTCCTGATGTCTCCTCTATTTTTTCGCATATCTCTGAAAATTCACTAAACAGCATCTGATTAAAATCCCCGTTTTTGTTAGTTATATCTCAAATGAACTGCAGATCTGATCCTGCAGCGAAACCTGTATCTCTATTTCCGATTCAAAAAGCCCTGCGCCGGATTTTGCGGTCAGAAGTGCTTTTTCAGGTGTATTATTCTCCTGGCTTAAATGTGCAAGAACAATTGTTCCGACATCCCCTCCCATCTTTTGAATGCATTCTGATGCGGCAGTGTTGGAAAGATGGCCTCTCTTTTCATCTCCTATTCGTTTCTTTAGGAATACCGGGTAAGGGCCGTTTTCAAGCATAACAGGACAGTGGTTGCTTTCAAGTACAACAGCATCACATTTTTTCAGATAATTTGTAATTCTGTCAGTCAGATGTCCGGTATCTGTGCAGAAACCAAATTTTGAGCCATTTTCAGATATTACGAATCCACACGGGTCGCATGCATCATGGTAGGTGGAAAAAGCCTCTGCAAAAAATCCGTCAATCTCAATTTTTTCTTCTGTTTTAATGGCCTGCATTTCAATATTTTTATCAGACTTCCTTTTGTCTTCAAATTCCCAGAGTGTCCCCTGTGTTGCAATTACAGGAACATCCAGTTTTCTTGCAAGAACATCAAGCCCTTTTATGTGATCGGAGTGTTCATGGGTTATAAAAATACCTTTGATGAGATCACTTTTTCCTCCGGCAAGTTCAAGTCTTTTTAAGGTTTCTTTTGCACTTAAACCTGCATCTATCAGTATTGCCCCGGAATCGCCCTCGACGTATGTGCAGTTTCCCTTGCTCCCGCTTGCAAGGACGGTGACTTTCATTGCATTTATGTTTGGTTTTAATCTCTAAATTTGTTTAGTATAAGAGTCTGCAGATTCCCGCTGAAAATGTTTTATTTGTCCCGACGGAATCAGTATTTGAAAGTGATTTGAATCCATTTTTTAAATAATACATTATAACTATGGTTTTATCGGGCGGGATGCCCGGAAAAAAAAGGGAAAATCTTTTTTTCATTCTTTTTTCATCTTTTCAAGCTCTACAAGAATCGGTGCAATAGTTCCTGAGTGTATGCACCTTCTTACATATTTTGCAAGTCTCTTTGTGTAATTTATATGCGCCATCTGAAACCCTGTCAAAAATCCAAAACAGATTGTAACAATGGCAAGCAATATAAGTCCTGTAATATCAAACATTTTTTAAATCACCTTTTTAATTTAGGAGACTTCCTCCATCTCCACTATAAACGGCTCAAAAGAATCCTCATCCAGGCATTTTTCAGCTGCGACCCTAAATCTCTTTTTAAAATAAACATTCATTATGAAGTATCCTGAGACAATTCCCAGAATAAAAAAGACAATTACAATCCCGATTCCAAGAAGTATATCTATCATATTCCTGACTGAAAATATGGCATATATTCATAAATAGCTTTTTGTGATACGTTCAGCAAAAAAAATTGTAAATAGGGTGCAAATTTAAGTGCAGCCGGTAAAAACACTCTTAAATTCAGCTGAATACATGGACTGCCGCTGATTTAAATGTTAAAAACACTGTGTCATTTTCCTTAATTTCAACATCAAAAAAGCCTCTCCTTGTAAGAACAGTTACAAAAGGAATGCCCACATCCACTTTTACCTGCACCATTGTTCCGTGGTTTGTAATGTTTACGACTTTTCCTTCAAACGAGTTTCTGGCCGGAGTTTTCAGAGGTGCCTTTGATATCATGATGTCCTCAGGCCGTACTGATGCATAGACCTCACCTGTAAGGTTTGTAACATATGAGGATATTTTAAGTCCGTCAACAGATATTATTGAACTCCCCTTTCCTGAGGATATACTTCCCTTAAATATATTTTCAACACCCACAAATCCCGCAATAAAGCGGCAGTTGGGTTTTGAGAAGACTTCGTCAGGAATGCCTGTCTGGACTATTTCCCCGTTGTTGATGACTGCAACACGTTCTGCAAGCGAGAATACCTCCTCAAAATTATGTGTTACATGAACTATTGTCGTATTGTAAGTTTTGTGGAGTTTTTTAAGCTCCTTTCGCATCATCTCCCTTGTATTCCCGTCAAGTGCACTTAAGGGTTCGTCCAGCAGAAGAACGTCAGGCTCCATTACAAGTGCTCTTGCAAGTGATGTTCTCTGTTTCTCACCGCCACTAAGGTTCACAGGGTCTCTTTTTAGGAGATGTGTGATCCCGAGAAGTTCTGATGCCTCAAAAACTTTCTTTTCAATATCTTCGGATTTCATTCTCTGTGATTTAAGTCCGAATGCGATATTGTCATAAACAGAGAGGTGGGGGAAAAGGACAAAATCCTGATAGACCATCGCAATTTTTCTGTCCTTTGGATCTTCTGATGTTATGTCCTTTTCGTTTAGTATGATACTGCCAAAATCCGGACGAATAATTCCTGCAATTGCCTCCAAAAGTATTGTTTTTCCTGCACCGGTGGGCCCGAGTATGACCATGTACTCGCCGTCTTCTATCTGCAGGTTTATGTCTTTTAGGAAAAATTCTCCGAGTTCTATTGACATATTTTTTATCTCAAGCATCTGGCAACTCCTGTTAAATCTGTGTGTTCTCTCCGAATTTCTCAAATACGTAAAGGGATATCAGTGCAATTACAATGAGGATTGCAGCGGCGGATGTTGCCATATCAAGGTTTCCTGTTGACATATTGAGATAAACTGCAACAGGCAGTGATTCAGTCTTCATCCTTGTGGCACCTGCAATCATCAGTGCCGCACCAAATTCTCCTATCGCCCTTGACCATGTGATAACAGTGCCTGCAATAAAGCCGTTTCTTGCCATGGGGAGAGCAACTCTTCTGAATGCCTGGAATTCGCTGCATCCGAGAGTTCTTGCAACATATTCATATCTCGGGTTTATTGACATGAAAGAAGATCTTAAAATTCTCACCATAAAGGGCAGATTTACAAAGAACTGTGCAACGATAATTCCGAGCGGAGTAAATATAAACTCGATTCCTGCGGCTGCAAGTCCCTCTCCCACCGGAGTTTTTCCGAAGAATAATAAAAGGCCGACACCTGCAACAAGTGGGGGAAGTGCAAGCGGCATGTCAATTGCCGTATTCATCAGGTTTTTTCCGTGGAATTTATATCTTGCAAGTGCATATGCCGCAGGCACTGCGAATAATATGCAGAAAATTGTTGAGATTACAGATGTAAGAAGAGACAGATGTACTGCAAAAAGGATCTCTTCTGATAAAACGGATGCAAAAAGATTTTGCGGGCCGGGATATGTAACAATAAGAATAAGGACTATCAGGATAAATGCGGTCAGAAAGGCCCCTGTTCCTATTGAGAGCCGCTTTAACCATGAATGTCCTGTATCACTCAATTTTTGTTCTCTCCCTCTCCCTTAACTCTTTGGGGGTTGCATTCCACTCTTCAATATCATCGATGTGCTTTTCATCAACCCATCCGCTTTTAACTTCCTCTCTGTTATCAAATCTGAATACATAAGGCTTGATGTCAAGAAGTGGTGTGCCGTCAAGAATATCCACAGCACCTATTCTGAGGCGGTTTTCCTCAACGCCGAGAAGACTTACAATTGAAAAGCCGATAGGATTCGGGCGGTTGAAGTGGCGTATTGCAAATATACCTTTTGGGTTTTCACCGTCCAGGAAAGGTTCCCTTATTAGTTTAAGGCCGTCAGCTCTGTCAAAGTGGTACAGAAGAATAAGATGTGAAAACTTCTCAATATCCCTAAGTCCGTCCTTAAATTCCGGGTAAACTTCTATTTCTCCTTCGGAAGGATTGAATATTCCCTGTATTGGTGTGTTCTCCTGTTCTGTATGTTTGGAGTGTATAATCCCTATAGGGCGGTATACAATCTCTTTTCCTTTCCATTCATTGAGTTTATTATCTGATGCCATTTTTATTTCACCTGAAAAATCTGAATAAATTTGATTTTTGTGCCGGAAGAGTTTTCATGGTCTGATTTCTGCCTCAATATCTACAGCACTATTTGTAGTTTTGAAACTTCTGACAAAAAAATGGATGTTAGTTGTCATATTTTCAATCGGTATAGGCTGTAAATCCGTGTTTTTCAAATATGGCTTTTCCCCCGGTTTCTGATGCCACAAAATCAACAAATTCTTTTGCAGATTCCGGCTGCTTTGAGAATGTAAGGGAGCCTACAGGTACTATTTTGATTACGTTTTTATCTTCAGGTATGTAGATAATTTCCATGTTTTCAGGTTTGTAGAGATCTTCCCAGATAATTGTCACATCAGCATTTCCCAGTGTAACATCAGTTACAAGTTCATTCACTGTTGCTCTCTCCACAACAATATTGGGCATTACGCCCTCTTCCAGACCACTTTTATTGAGTATGCTTTTTGCAATTTTACCGAGAGCCATGGTATTCATTTCGCCGAGTGCAACCCTGACTCCCGTTTTTGTAAAGTCATCAAGAGACTGTATGTCTGAAGGATTTCCCTTAGGTGTTGCAATTACAGGTATGTGGTATGCGATAAGGGCTTCATCCTGAATAAATCCCTTATTTTTTGCATTTTCAAAGTCAAATGTTGCACCGGGCATGTAGATATCGCCTTTTTGTGTAAGTTCCATCTGTGCAAGAAGCTGGCCTGAGCCTGCAAAATTGTATGTCACAGGAATGTCTGTTTTTAGCTCAAATGCTGTTCCTATTTCCTCCATCGGGACTCTCATACCTGCACCGCAGTAAACCAGAAGAGCTTCTTTTTCAGAAACCGCCTGTGTGGTTTGCGATGCATCCGACCCGGCCGGACTGCTCTGTGCAGTGCACCCCGAGAAAAGCACTGCAAATATAACAAGTGAGATTAGAATTGCAAAGAAAGATTTCTTTATCATATATTTATATTAACAAATTATTGCAATTAAACCATTTTGATTTATTCATTTGTTTCGTACTATTTGTAAATCATATTAGGTTTACAAAATTAAAAAGATCTCATATTTTGCGCGATAAAATGTTTGATACTTATTCAAATAAAAATTATTCAAATAAAAAAACAAAAAAGTAATATATTTTTTTATTTTTAAATAAAAATTTTAAAAATCTCATTTCTAAAAGATAATGCCACAGAATGAAACTTCCCTCTCCCCCCCCCTCTATTCAAATAGTATATATTCTTTTAAAAATAAGAATTTGAAAAGAAAAAAATATCGACAGGAAAATAAAAAAGAGAAATTGTGTTATTGTATTAATTCTCAGGAAAAAAGATTATTCATGTCCTCAAAAAGAGCAAAAATCCTAATCATTGAAGATGAAGCCATCGTGGCGATGTCTCTTAAAATGCTTGTTTTATCGTTTGGTTATGAAGTTGCAGGAATAACCTCTAATTTTTCTGATTCAATAAAGATTGCAGAAAAAAGTTTTCCTGATATAATTCTTGCCGATATTAAAATAAATGGAAATAAGGATGGTATAGAGACTGCCCGGGAAATAAAGGATAAATGTAGTTCATCTGTTATTTTTATATCTGCATATAGCAATGATGAGACTCTTGAAAAATGTATGAACATAAACGCGTCAGCTTATCTAAAAAAGCCTTTTAAAGTTAAGGAACTCAGAGAGGCAATTTATATTGCGTTAAAAGAAGGGGATTTGCATTAACTCCGGGGATAAATATATATCGTCAGATCATCGGGGATGCTGAATTGAGCTGAGAATTCCTGTAATTTTTTTCGAAAGGCTGAAAAATCCTGAACTTTTTTTGTAATAAAATTATTTTTTTCAATCCGGTTTTGCAAACTTTAATTCCGGTATGGCTCAAAAACCTGTACAGGTTTATATGTTTAATGAGCTGGATGTCAGGACTTGGGTTGGTGGCAGAAGAAAGGATCTTTTAGGTGTACAGGACAGTGTCTCTGAAATAATCGGCAATGTTAAAGAAAGAGGGGATGAGGCGCTTTTTGAGTATGCAAAAAAGTTTGACAATATTGAACTTGATTCACTTCGTGTTACAGAAGAGGAAATAGAAGCTGCATATGATGAGGTTGAAACACGACTGGTTGAGAGTTTAATCGAGGCAGAAGCGAGAATCTCCGAGTTTCATGAGTATCAGAAAAAAGATGACCTCTGGCTTCGTGAGATATGTCCGGGAGTAACACTCGGGGTTAAGACAACTCCTCTTGAGAGGGTCGGATGCTATGTCCCCGGCGGCCGCGCTTCATATCCCTCAACTGCCCTTATGACCGCAGTCCCTGCGAGGGTTGCCGGTGTAAAGGAGATCTGTGCATGCACACCTCCGCCTGTAAATCCGCTTACACTTGTTGCATTTGATATTGCGGGAGTATCCGAGATATACCGCACCGGAGGAGCACAGGCAGTTGCGGCGATGGCACTCGGGACAGATACAATCAGGCCTGTTGACAAGATTGTCGGCCCCGGGAATGTTTATGTGACGGCGGCAAAAATGCAGCTTCGCGACCATGCCGAGATTGATTTTCCGGCAGGCCCTTCAGAGATTGGAATAATAGCAGACTCCTCTGCAAATCCGTCGTTTATTGCGGCAGATATCCTTGCACAGGCAGAACATGATCCAAATGCGGCATGCGTTCTTGTGACAACTGATGTGAAAATCGCAAAGAGTGTCTCAAAAGAGGTTTTAAGGCAGATTTACGCCGCACCCCGAAGGGAGATAATGGAATCCGCTCTTAAAAATTCAGGATATGTAATTGCGGATTCAATAAACGACGCCATTAAATTAATGGATGAGATTGCACCCGAGCACCTTTCAATTCAGGTAACAGACTCACTTTCAGTACTTAACAAAGTCAGAAATGCAGGCTCTATATTTGTAGGGCCGTATGCAGCGGTTGCATGCGGGGACTATGCATCCGGCACAAACCATGTTTTACCAACCGCAGGATACTCTAAAGTTTATTCCGGGCTTAATGTGAGCCACTTCTGCAAGACATCAACAGTTCAGATAATTGAAAGGGAAGGACTTGAGGAGATTGGCGATGTCGTGGAGACTCTTGCCGATGCGGAAGGGCTTGTTGCGCACGCGGATTCTGTAAGAATCAGACGAAAATAAAATAATATTTTTGTAAGCTTAAAAAAAGTGATAATATCAAAAGAGATAATCGTCTCTTTTCTCTTCTTTTTCCTCTTCGCCGTAATATTCGGGAAAATCAGATGTGTCTGTGTATTCCTGTTTTTTTTCTTCTTTTATTGAATCCTCAGTTGTGTCATCATCGCGGAAATCTTCGGACCCCTCAAAAACATCATCATAATCTCCGTAATTTGATGAGTCAGCCTCATATGTCCCTTCGGTCTCATCATCTGTTTTCTGCTGGACCCCGAGAATTACGGAACCCAGTTCGCAGAGAATTTTCTGGGATTCGCTTCCCCATTTAATTTTTGTCTTCTCATTAAAAATTCCGGAGTTTAAGTTATCATTCTTACCCTTAAGAATAATTACAGTCTCCTTTGAGCCTGCGACAAACGATATTAAAAAGACAATAATTCCAAGTACCGCGACAAGAATTCCCCCGTCAACCTGGTTTTTTAATGCGGCATTGAGCGGGAAGAAGAAAGATGTCGTCGGGCTGTATAATCCATATAGTCCTGTTAAAAATATTAATCCTCCCAATATCGCTACCAGAATATTCTGCGGCTTTTTTTCGCATATCTCAAGACCTCTTACATCTTCTATTCTCATCTCCTGAGTAAGGGAAGGTCTGTTCATTTTCATAGCCGCTTTTGTCATACCGTAAAGTATCAGGCGTTTTGATGTAACCGCGATGTTTAAAACCGCTTTCTGCGGTTTTTTCATCTCAAAATCCTTATATTCCTTTATAATACTCTCTTCAGCGGCCAGTTTGATATAATCCGAAACAGATGGCATTGTTAAGAAATCTCTCTGTCCGCCGGAAGTATAAATTGTTCTAAACAGTATTGTGAAAGAAGGGTACTACAAAAAAAATAGTGGAAATAACCGGAAATTTTTGATTAATTTAAAAATCCTCTCCTGTTTATAATTTCAACAATTTCAGCCGTTCTTTTTTCCAGAAAGTTGCTTTCCATCATATGTCTGACCATGCACACATTTTTTGCACCGGCACTGAGAACATCGTATAAATTTTCTGAATTTATACCTCCGATTGCAACAACCGGAATACCGCCTGCAATCTCTGTTGCCTCTTTTATCAGTTCTGTTCCTGTAACAGGGTCCGGTTTTTTCTTTGTCGTGGTCTTAAAAACCGGCCCGAATCCGATATAGTCCGGTTTTTGCAGGACTGCCTCCTTTACCTGTGACAGATTATGGGTTGAGAGTCCGAATTCCCTGACCTTATCCACACAGATCTGTTTGGCATCCAAAAGACTGATGTCATCCTGACCGAGATGGAGGCAGTCTGCACCACATAAATATGCAAGGTCTGCCCTGTCATTTATCACAAACCGTGTTTCTGTGCCGTCTGTAACATTCATAATCTCTTCTGCTGCAAGAAGAATATCCCTGTCACTGAGCTCTTTTTCCCTTAACTGGAGATATTTTACTTTATATCTGACAGCAATCTCCGCAATTTCTGTATAGGTAAGGGAAGGGTTTGTGATTGTCAGGTAAAGTCCAAAATCAGATTTTTTCACTTTAAATCCTCAATTATAAGTTTTGCGACCTTCTCTCCGGAAAGCAGCATCCCGCCAAATATAGGTCCCATCCGGGGTGATCCAAATACCCCGTTTGCTGCCATGCCGCAGACATAAAGTCCGGGATATATCTCTTTTGTATTTAGAACAGTCTCTGCCTCACCTTCGCAGACATTCATAGAACGCTCGCCCGAGACCTTTCCTGTCGGAGTGTTAAGTCTGATATCATTCTTTTTTGCAACTGTCTCCGAGATCTCGCACGGGTGGCCTGTTGCATCAACGACAATTTTTGCCCTGAACGAAAGGGGGTCGACATGAAGTCCTTCTCTTAAAACCGGGCCCCAGTTGACAACAACTCCTGATATTCTGTTCTCATTAAACACAACATCCTCGACACTCATGCCGTTGTGAATTACAACTCCTGCTTTTGATGTCTGATATATCAGTGCAGATGTTGCAAGGATACTGTCGCATATGACTAGATTTTCATTGTATTTCTTATGCGGGATATCAAGCTCATCAAGAAGATATACGGCCTCATTTTGGATTGCAACCGATGTAAAAAGCATGGCCCCGCCCCACATGCCTCCGCCGGGGGAGAGTTTACTCTCAAACATTGAGACCTTATACCCCGCTTCTGCAAGTCTTAATGCGGCAATGAGTCCTGACGGGCCTGTTCCTGTAATGGCCACATCAACGTCAAGATTTTCTTTAAGTCTTAAAAACCAGCTGTCTGTTATTGCTTTTGTAACTTCTAAGTCCATGTTATTATCCTCCCTGAATAAAGGCGGATAATGCGCAGGCTGAGAGCTAAAATTGACTTCCTACGCCGGCATTATCCGGATCAGGTTATACGGGTATAATCTCAGCCGCTGCAGTCTCAAAGAATTTACAAGTATGCCTGCAACAGCACCCCGTTAGATTCTCTGTTTTTATGGCATAAGCAGTTTATGAAAATATAAAATTGTATGCTAAAATTTTCTTTATTTGCTGGAGATTAGATAAAATCATTCAAAAAAAGGGTTTGATTCAATGTATTTCATCCATAATATGGATAGTAATAATCCTCAAAAGGAAGCTCTATCTCATTTATCTTTTCCCCGAGGTGGTTTAAATCAGACATCGCAATTTTGTCATCCGATATTGTGTAGAGATAATCGTCCATGAATATTGAGCGTTTAACAGAATCGCCACCGTACCAGTATCTGTCGTTATCAGTTTCGCTCTGTTCAACCTTACCTTTCAGACTAAAACCTGAATCAGGGCTTATTCCGAATACATAAACACCGTTCCAGCTGCCTCTTGAGTATGAATTCTCATAACGGCTGTCCTCAACAGGTATTTTTGTAATCTCAAAGACAGGTATTACAAGTATGTTCTTCTCTCTGTCGAACAAAAACGCCCTGTGATCACGAAGAATCTCAGAATCTGTTCCTGATGCTCCGATTATTACATCATCCACAAGTTTCGGGTTGTTTAAGTCTGTTACATCAAAGAGTGCAATTTTAAGCCCTCCTGCAGTGACGCCCCCCCATTCGTTCTCATCGGTTGATTTTCCGATTCCAATTATGTGATTTTCATCATACGGGTGAAGGTAGTCGGAGTATCCCGGAATCTTTAACTCACCTAAAATTCCCGGCTGTTTTGGGTCAGAGAGATCAATTACAAAGAACGGGTCAATCTGTTTGAATGTGACAAGGTAGAGAAGGTCTCCCATGAAGCGTGCCGAATATATTCTCTCATCCGGCGCAATATGCTCAAGTCTGCCTGTAATATCAAGACTGCTGTCTAAAACATAGACATTGTTATACATATAGGACTGTCCCTTCCCGTATCCGCTTACAGTTGTTGCAACCCTGAGATTTTTGTTATATTCATCAAGTGACCACTGATTAAGAAGTGTCCCGGGAACAACACCTGTTGCCCTGTATTTTACATCTCCTTTGTCAATTGAGAAGCGATGAATTACGGTATTCTGCTTTTCATCACCTGCTGAGAAAGAGTCCTCCTCCTCCATAACAAAAGTGCCGCGGGTTTGTGGCAGGTACCTTGAGTATGCCATGTAGATGTTGTCAGGTGAGACATACAGTGTATTGTCATATCCTGTCAGAAATGCCTCGGATTTTGGATCATCATTATTTTTTATGTTAAACGAGGTTACTGTGTGCGTTATGAAGTTATAGTCATAGACAGGCGGACACCAGATTGCAGGCTCTGATACAACAACGCCGTTTTGGCGGACAACCGGCATTTCAATATTATCATATCCGGAAATCTGACCCCTGCTTACTGCATAGATGTAGTCGCCGGTCATCCTTGCGTTTTCATATGTTCCGGGAAGTTCGATGGTTCTGATGATCTCCGGGTTTTTCCGATCAGAGATATCATAGATTGTTGCTTTTGTTACCTGCTTTGAAACGGGAACCGGCGCTGAACTGCCCTTAGGTGTAATCCAGTTTTCAACGTTATCCTGTGTAAATATGACCAGATTGTCTCCGTTTAGGAACAGCGAATCAGCCTGGTATCCTTCGGTCTCTCCCTCATAAACGACTGATGCGGTTTTTGGAGGATAGGAGTCCGCAATTACAAGTTTTCCGCCGCTTAAAATGTATATGTATTTCCCGTCGTTTTTAACAAAATCCGGTTCGTCAACACCTTTTACCTGAACATTTGTCTCTGAGTAGTCAGAGGCGGAGTTTGTTTCTGAGCCTGATGATATAGGAGCAGGTACCGGAGGCATAATCCCCTGATCTCTCATGGCAGACTCTTCATATATAACCCCGTCAACTGAAGTTTTCTGATTGCCGACAAAACCGCCAATTAAGTAATCCACCGGAGACTGCTCGTATGTCTTCTGATATTCAGAGAGAAATACCTTTAATTCCTCTTCGGATGTCACTTTAATTATATCATCCGGAGCGGATACATCCCCCATAAGGCCCGGCAGCAGGGTGTATGCAAATATCCCTGCAACCGCCACGACTCCTGCCGCAAGAAGCACTGTAAGAATTTTCATTTTGTTGTTTTCAGCCATCTTTTTTACATCCCCTGATTATTATTTATCAGAATTCATCTTTATCCTGAATGTTTAAGAATCTGGCTTTGACTGCGAATATTTTTGAAGTTAATGCGTTTTTTCAGGTGATAATAAATTAAGAAAAAGTCGTGGTTCATGCCCGGGAGAAGTAAAGACATTATCAGGCGAAAAATAAATTTTAATGGTAATAAATATTTTTAAAAAATTAAAAGCAGTCTGAGATAGTCTTCTGCTTTTTTTGTTTTTCTGTGTCAGTGTTATCATCAGGAGAGTCTTCTTCGCTGTTTTTGGACCTGAATACAAATCCGTCCATTCTTTTTCCCCATAAAAGCTCCCCTGACTCTGCGGACTTTAAATCCTCTGATATCTCATGCATGGTTGCGCTGATATTGTCTGCAAAATGAACCGCCCATGCCTCAGGCGTCTGCGGCCTCGTATCACCATATTCTCCGTGATGCGACTGGATGATGTGAAGAAGGTCCTGGTATGTGTCGGAATCAACAAACGATGTGTATCTTGAAAGAGTCTGCATTGCAGGAGTGATATGTCCCAGAAGTGAGTAGGCAGGATTTGGAGCGTAATAAAGACCCTTCTTCTCAAATGAGTCGCACTTTCCTATATCGTGAAGAATTGCACCTGCCAGAAGAATATCCCGGTTAAGCCTGACACCTGCAAGATTATCTCCCAAAGACTCTGCAATCTTTGCTACCTCAAGTGAGTGCTCGGCAAGGCCTCCGGTATAGTTGTGGTGCTTTGTCTTTGCGGCAGGCTTTTGGAAAAAACCGTCTGATTTTTTCAGGACTGTTGATACAAGGTCTTTTAGTCCCTGATTTTGTATGGATTCGACAAGAGCTGTGATCTTTTTCTTATTGCCTCCGATATCGGCAGGTGAGTAGATGTAATCACCCTCATCCATATTTTTGATATCTGCCGGAGATTTAAGGTGCTCAATCCCGTCGTTTACATTAATATTGAGTTCATTATTGTATCTGTCAGCCTTTCCGGAAATTCTGAATACAAGACCTTCATATTCAAGGATATTTTTGTGAATTTTCTCTATTTCCGAGACTCCTGAATTGTATCCGCCCCATATTTTGCATGAAATCTTTCCTGTATTATCCGATATGCTGCATGCAATATATTTTCCTTTTTTGCCTGTTCTCAGCGAAGGATTTTCAATTACAAAAAGTGAATCGACTGCTGTATCCGGCTTTATGGAAGTTACAAAAACTTTTTTGTTCATGCTAAATACCTGTCATCTGTTGAACCTGATTTTTAAAAGGTTTATGAGCATTCCCACACCGTCAGAACTTCCGACGTGGGACTCTTCCATGTCATTCCAGGATATCGGGATCTCTTTTATGGAAAAACCGCCCCTTAAGAGCAGATACAAAATCTCCACATCAAACTCAAATCCTTTTGATCTGACATCCGGTAAAATTCTATCGACGGATTTTTTCCTGAAGACTTTTGCGCCGCACTGTGTATCTGAAAAGGGCATCCGGAAAAGTAATCTTACTGAGAGATTAAAAAGTCTGCTCTCAAGGCGTCTGAAAAATTTCTGTTTCTTCCCGATTTTGGAATCTCTGAGCCATCTGGATCCTATTGTGCAGTCAAAAACCCTGAGGTATGAGAAGAGTTTTCTTAATTCCGGGAGAGGGGTTGAGCCGTCGGCATCGGTAAAACCGACATATTCAGTCTCACAGGCTTTAATTCCCTCAATTATACCTCCGCCTTTACCCAGTCTTTCTGAAAATTTTAGAATTTTAAGATTTAGATCCGGATTATTTTGTGCAAAAGCCAGAGCTATTTCAGCCGTTTTGTCACTGCCATCGCACACAAAGATTACAGGGCCTCTGTATGATAAAATATCAGAGAGAAATTTATCTATCCTTCTCTCTTCGTTGTATGCCGGTACTACTAGAGTACATTTAAAATCCTGATTTGAGTCCATTTAAGTGTCGGTGGATTTTTTAGCAGCCGAGTTTTTCTAAAATTGTCTCTGCAAAACCTTTTGCTACTGTCGGGTGGTTTGCAGTTACAATATTTAAGTCTGAGACAATTGGGATGTCAACATAGCTGACGCCGGCCTGTTTGAAAAGTTCAAGACCTGCACGGCTTGCAAATATTGTTGCCTGCCGGTCTTTTAATACACCTGCTCTTGCAAGAACAGCCGGTGCAAGGCATATTGCTGAGACAACTTTATTTTTAGCGTTAAAATTCCTTATAAGTTCCATGAGGGAGTCTTCCTTGTACAAAAAGTCGCTTGCACCAAGACCGCCGATGATTACGATTCCGTCGTAATCCTCTTCCTTTGCATCGGAAATTAAAAGTGAGGCAGCCTGATCTCCGCCTATCATTCCCTCACAAGGGCCGGTCTGTGTCGATGCCACATCGTATGCAACGCCTGCTTCCTCAAAAATTTTTGCAAGGGTTTCAAATTCTTCTTCACGATATCTTTTAGGAGCAATAACCATCAGAACTTTCATAATATTCACCATTTTAAAAATCTAATTATTCTTTTATCTCTCTTTGATTTTAAATAGTGGATTTGTATTTACCATAATATTATTGATGTAGTTTTGCCGGGGTGGTCTCTTTTGTCTGATATCTTTGAAAAGTGCCGCGAATTATGATAATTTCAGGAGTGTATTTTTACTGTCAGAATAAATTTTATAACTAAGATGACATATCCCGAAGAGATTAAAAAGAGGGGAAGGGAGGCAAATCCGTTCTTCTGCCTGATGGGGATTGACGCAGAAAGTTTTGGAGACGGAAAAGCAGTTCTTTCAATGCAGGTGAGGCCTGATATGCTAAACGGCGTTGGCTGGCTTCAGGGAGGAGTTTATGTCTCCTTAATAGATGAGGCGATGGCACTTTCTGTCTGCACTCTTCTAAATCCGGATGAGGGGATTGCAACAATATCCGAGAACACAAATTTTTATAAGGGAATTCGTGACGGGAAGATATTTGCAAAGGCAGAAGTCATAAGACGCGGCAGGAAAATTATTTTTGTTGAAGGATTCTGTTATTCTGATGGCAGCGAATCAAATATCCTTGCAAGGACGACTGCATCGTTTGCGGTATTATAATCCTGCTGTCATCCACATTTTTTTATCAGCTATCCGTCATTTTATTTCCTTTCAAAAACATAGTATTTAGTATATTTATCTTTGGAGAGGGTGTCTTGAAGTATATAGTTGTTACAGGCGGTGTGATGAGCGGTCTTGGGAAAGGCATCACAACTGCGTCCATTGGCAGAATCCTGAAAAACAGAGGATATGGGGTTACTGCTGTAAAAATTGATCCGTACCTGAATATTGATGCGGGAACAATGAATCCTGCCCAGCATGGTGAGGTCTTTGTTTTAAAAGACGGCGGAGAGGTTGACCTCGATCTTGGAAATTATGAGCGTTTTCTGGATATATGTCTGACGTCTGATCACAATATCACAACAGGCAAGGTTTACCAGACAGTCATCGAAAAGGAGAGGCACGGTGACTATCTCGGCGCAACTGTTCAGATAATTCCGCATATAACAAACCAGATTAAGGAATTCATTCGAAACGCGGCTGAAAATTACCAGAAAGAAGACGGCAAAAATGTTGAAATCTGCCTGGTTGAAGTCGGCGGAACAGTTGGCGATATTGAGAGCATGCCGTTTTTGGAGGCTGTTCGTCAGATGGTCGGTGAAATGCCAAAGGAGGACATTATTCTTGTGCATGTGACACTTGTTCCCGAGGACAACATGGGTGATCATAAGACAAAGCCGACGCAGCATTCTGTAAAAGTTCTGCGCGAACTTGGTCTGCATCCTGATGTCATAGTCGGAAGAAGCGAGACTGTGATGAATGCATCCACAAAGAAAAAGATCTCTGACTTCTGCGGCGTTCAGCAGAAGGCTGTAATATCCGCCGCAACTGCAAAAGACATTTATGAAGTTCCAATGGAGATGGAAAAGGAAGGTCTTGCAGATGCTGTAAGAAACCTCCTCCATCTTGAGGAAAGGCCGGTAAACAACGACTGGTACAGGATTGTCAGCCGGGAATATACAAAGAGGGCATCTGTTGCAATCATATCCAAATACGGTGTAGAGGATGTCTATATATCAATAAAAGAATCGTTAAAGCATGCCGGAAGGAGTCTTTTTACCGAGGTTGACATCAAATGGGTGGATGCCGAGAATTATGAGGACAGCGTTCTTGCAGAAGTTGACGGTATATTAATCCCCGGTGGATTTGGAAAACGTGGAATTGAGGGTAAGATTCGTGCAATAAAATATGCACGTGAGAATAACATCCCGCTCCTTGGTCTTTGTCTCGGATTCCAGCTCGCTGTTGTTGAGTTCTGTCGTAATGTGCTTGGCTGGGAAGATGCACTCTCGGAAGAGATGGGCGAAGGCAGGCATGTAATTGCAATCCTTCCCGAACAGGAGGATGTTTCAGACCTTGGAGGTACAATGAGGCTTGGCAACTGCACCCTGGATATTAAACCCGGCACAATTATCGGGAAACTTTATGGCACAACCCAGGTTGTCGAACGCCACCGTCACAGATATGAGGTAAATCCTGAATATGTACCTAATATAGAAGAGGCAGGACTCATATTTTCAGGTTCATGTGGAAACAGAATGGAATCCTGTGAGATGCCTGACAAAAATTTCTTTTTGGCGACACAGTTCCACCCAGAGTTTAAATCGACCCCGACACATCCGTCACCCCCGTATCTCGGGTTTGTGGAAGCGTGTGCAAATAAGAGAATGGGTAAGTGAAAATTATCTCTATAAAATCCTGATAATATATAAAAAAGAGGTTTATACATGGTAAATACAGAAAAATTCATCGCAAAGGCAATTGAGGAAATAAAAGAGAAATCTAATGGCAAAAAGGTTGTAATGGCACTTTCAGGTGGTGTTGACTCATCTGTCTGCGCCGAGCTTGCAAAGCGTGCAATTGGTGATAACTTAATGCCTATCTATGTCGACACCGGACTTATGAGAAAGGGAGAGACAGAGAGAATTAAGGAGATGTTCTCAGACTTAAATCTCCTGACCGTTGATGCGGGAAGCGAATTTTTAGACGCTTTAAAGGGTGTTATTGATCCTGAAGAGAAGAGAAAGATAATCGGCGAAAAATTCATCAGAATTTTCGAGCGTGAGGCCAAAAAGACAGGTGCTCTCTATCTTCTTCAGGGAACAATCTACCCTGACATAATTGAGAGTGAGGGCGGAATAAAAAGTCATCACAATGTCGGTGGTTTACCGTACGATATCGGATTTGAGGGATTGATTGAGCCTTTAGTCGATCTCTACAAGGATGAAGTCCGCGATGTTGCGGGAGCCCTCAAGATGCCTCTTGAGATTCAGCACAGAATGCCTTTTCCGGGTCCCGGTCTTGCAGTCCGCTGTATAGGTGAGGTCACAGAGGAGAAGGTTGGGATTGTGCGTGAGGCAAATGCAATTGCAGAGGAGGAAATTGTTGAAAAGTTCCTGCCCTGGCAGTGCCTTGCAGCTGTAATCGGTCTTGGCACAGGTGTTAAGGGCGATGTCCGCCTTCACGGCTGGATAGTTGCAGTCCGTGCAGTATCTTCCCGTGATGCAATGACAGCAGAGCCTGTTGAGCTTCCGTGGGAGACCATGCATAAGATTGCATCAAGAATTACAGCAGAAATTCCCGGTGTTTCAAGGGTTGTATATGATATAACTCCAAAACCTCCGGCAACAATCGAGTATGAGTGATTACGGAAAATAATAAAATAAAAAATCCGGGCATATCCGGGCAAAAAAATATTATTTTTCTTAGTATCAAACCATAAATTCATCTGCATAAATAAAAAAGATAAATTAGTGAATATTTCTCCGGCAAATGCCGGAAAAAACAAAAAAAATAACTGAAATTTTCAGAAGTGAAATCAAAATGGAAGAGAAATTAAGTTCACAGGAGCTTGAAGACCTGTATTTCATGAAGGCCTTCGGGCGCGATCTAAAGATTGTAAAGGGCAGCGGCTGCTCTGTATGGGACGAAGACGGAAATAAATACCTTGATTTGGTTGCAGGTATTGCGGTATGCAGCACAGGTCACTGTCATCCCAAAGTGGTTGACGCAATATGTGGTCAGGCAAGAGAGCTGATCCACATATCAAATCTCTATCATGTCCCGCACCAGGGAGAGCTTGCAAAGAAGCTTGTTGAAATGTCAGGTCTGCCGGGAGGACGTGCTTTTCTTTCAAATTCCGGTGCAGAAGCAAATGAAGGCGCTATAAAACTTGCAAGGGTCAGGACAGGCCGGAAAAATTTTGTGGCATTTGTGGATGCATTCCACGGAAGGACGATGGCAACAGTGGCTGTTACCCACAAATCCTCTTTGAGAGAGCCATTTGAACCTCTTGAACCTAAATGCAAATTCGTAGAATTCGGGGATCTAAAAGCACTTTCAGAAGCAGTTGATGAGAACACTGCGGCAGTCTTCGTTGAGGGAATCCAGGGCGAGGCAGGTATTGTGCCTGCACCAGAAGGCTTCTATGAAGGTATCAGGAAGATCTGCGATGAGAAAGGCGCTCTTATGATCTGTGATGAGGTCCAGACCGGTATGGGAAGGACAGGAAAATGGTTCTATTATCAGAATACGAAGATCCTGCCCGACATTGTATCTATGGCAAAGGGTATTGCAAGCGGATTTCCAATGGGTGCAATAGTTGCACGTGACGGGCTTTCATTTTTTTCCGGTGAGCACGGAAGCACGTTTGCCGGCGGCCCTCTGGCCTGTGCAGCGGCACTTGCAACAATAAAAATAATAGAGGAGAATATTGCAGATATTCCTGAGAAGAGCAGACTGTTTATGGAAGGTCTGGCTGGATTATCCCCAAGAGGTATGGGTCTTATGATAGGAATTCCTGCTGGTGAAGAGCGCTGTCAGGACATTGCCGCAATCTGCAGAAAGAACGGGGTTTTGGTTAACTGTGCATCGCATGGAACAATCCGTATTGTACCGCCTCTGATCATCTCAAAGGATGAGATAAAAGAGGGTGTTGCAGTCATTAAAAAAGCGTTTGAAGAGACTGCATAATCCGGGAACAACGGGGGTTATTATGGAAGCAAAAAAAAGTTTTATGCCTGTTACCGAGAGAAGTCTGAGACTTGTCAAAGGACAGGGAAATTATGTCTGGGATGACTCGGGAAAGAAGTATCTCGACTGTGTTGCGGGAATTGCGGTATGCAACACAGGACACTGTCATCCGGTTGTTACCGATGCAGTATGCAGTCAGGCAAAAAAGCTGATTCATACCTCTAATCTTTATTATCCTGTCCTTCAGGAGGAGTTTTCACAAAAGCTTGTTGAAATCTCGGGCATAAATAATGGCAATGTTTTCATGTGCAACTCCGGTGCGGAGGCCAATGAGGCGGCACTTAAGCTTGCAAGGTTAAAAACCGACAGAACAGAGTTTGTAGCCTTTAAAAATGCTTTTCACGGGAGAATCAGTACACCTCTTTCGGCAACATACAAGCCTGAGATAAGGGAACCGTTTGCGGATTTCGGCCCGAAATGTTCATTTGTGGATTACGGCGATCTTGACGGTCTTAGAAAGACTGTGACAGATGAGACGGCAGCCGTTATTGTTGAAGGTGTTCAGGGCGAAGCAGGTATTCTTCCCGCACCTTCAGGATTTTATGAAGGTATCAGGGAGATCTGTGATGACACAGGCGCTCTTCTTATCTGCGATGAGATTCAGACCGGTTTTGGGAGGACCGGTAAGTGGTTCTACTATCAGAATACGAGTGTTATGCCTGATATTGTCTCTATGGCAAAGGCAATTGCAAGTGGTCTTCCAATGGGTGCAATTGTTGCACGTGAAAAATTATTCTTTAAAAAAAGCGAGCACGGGAGTACTTTTTCCGGAAGTCCCCTTGTGTGTGCGGCAGGTCTTGCGACTGTTGAGGTCTTAGAAGATCTTATTCCGCAGGTAAGTGAAAAGTCAGAACTCTTTAAGAAGTGCCTTTCTGATAAAGATCCAAGGATTTGCGGCCTTATGGTTGGACTTGATGTCGAAGGCTCAAATACTGATGTAAGGGATGAGTGCATGAAAAAGGGTGTTTTAGTGAATGCCACCGGAAAACATACCATCCGTCTTCTTCCTCCGCTTACAATAGAAAAAAAGGAGATAGAGACTGCATGCAGGATTCTAAATGGTGTTATAAATGAAGCATCTGATTAGAGAGATCTTTGAGAAAGAGGGCTATGTATTTGCAACAAAGGCGGCTGATATTGCAAAAGAGGCAGGATTTAAAAATCCCGCCCGTCTTGCAAGCAATGAAAATCCCAACCCTCCTTCCCCGAAGGCAATAGAAAATGCAAAGGTGGCAGCAGAGAATTTAAACCGCTATCCTGACGAGACTGCAGGGTCTCTGAAAATCGCGCTGAAAAAGTATCACGGTGATTTTAATATTGTGACAGGCGTCGGTATGGACGGCGTTATTGAAAACGTCATCCGGACATTTGTAGGCTGTAACGACAAGGTATGTATAAGCACCCCGACATTTTCATTCTATAACCTTGCAGTATCGGCCCAGGGGGGGAAGGTCATAAACCTAAGACGAAACGATGATTTCTCTGTTGATCCCGTGAGTTTTGTAAAAGGGTGCAAAGATGCAAAACTTGCATTTTTATGCACACCCAACAATCCTACCGGAACAGTGACACCTGTATCAGATATTGAGTATATCCTTGAGAATATAGACTGCATGCTCTTTTTGGACAATGCATATGTAGATTTCTGCGATACCGACTACAGGATTCTCATGGAAAATTATGACAATCTAATAATCGGAAGGACGATGTCAAAGGCATTCGGACTTGCCGGAATGAGAGTGGGATATGGTTTTGTTCCTGATTGGTATGAGCCGTATTATCTTCGTGCACAGACTCCGTTTGCCCTGAATTCTGTATCACTCGCAGCGGCAACAGGTGCATTGTCAGATGAGGAATATGTGTCCGGTTATATATCACATGTAAAAATGTGGCGCAGCCGTTTTGAGAATGAATCTAAATACCCTGTTTATCCCACAGGTGCAAACTTTGTAATGATGGATGTATCGCCAATGAAGAGTGATGATGCTGTAATAAAGCTTGCAGAGAGAGGAGTGATTGTCCGTTCATGTGCAAGTTTTCCAATACTCGGTGATAACTATATCAGAGTGAGTATAGGGGAATCATGGGAGAATGAACTCTTCCTAAAGGCAATAAAAGAGATATGAAATCATGATGGTCTGCATTACCGGAACTCCCGGCACAGGAAAATCCGCTGTTTCTGATATTTTAAGGGAGAAAGGGTATAATGTGGCCAGCCAGAATGATACTGCAAAGGACTACATTCTCTCTGAGGATACCAAAAGGGATACTGCGGTAATTGATGAGGACTTGTGGGCAGAGGAGTTTAAGCCCGTTGACGGCATAATAGAAGGACATATAACTCATATTCTGCCGTGCGACCGTGTTGTAATCCTAAGGTGCAGACCTGATGTATTAAAAAAACGTCTTCTAAAGAGAGGATATTCGCCCGGGAAAGCATCTGAAAATGCAATGGCAGAGGCTCTTGATACTGTGTTAATAGAAACTCTTCAATGTCATGCGGATGATAGAATTTTTGAGACTGACACAACCGATATTAATGTAGAGGAGACTGCAAAGGAGATTGAGGATTTTATGCTGGGAAAGATACCGCCTTCTTATGGAAACACCGACTGGTCGGAATTTTTGGGGACTGATATATGACACTTGACAATTACCGCCCGCATGTTAAGGGAATAATAACTCCTGTTGCACGGGCATGCATAAAGATAGGTCTCACACCGAACGCCTGCACAATACTGTCATTTATCGCCGCAATTGCGGCAGGTTTTGCATTTTATAAGTCCTGGGTTTTTTATGCTGTTGTTCTGGTGTTTTTAAATGCATTTTTTGATGCAATCGACGGCTCAATTGCCAGAGAGATGAATATTGCAAGTATGCATGGAGACTTTTTGGACCATGTCATTGACAGGTATGCTGATATTTTCATAATCTGCGGTATATTTGCAGGCAGTCTTGCCCCGTGGCCTGTGGGTGTTTTTGCCCTTACAGGAGTATTAATGGCTTCATACCTCGGTACACAGGCACAGGCAGTGGGTGCAAAGAGGTTTTACGGCGGGATTTTAGGGCGTGCTGACAGGCTTGTTCTTCTGATTGCAGCCGGAATCTTCACAGTAATCCTGCCCGCGGGACTATATGGCATGAGCATTCTCGGATGGATTCTTGTAATATTCGGGATACTGGGTCATTTTACAGCGGCCCAGCGCTTTGTGCATGTATGGAAAGAACTCAAAAATTAAAAACAAATAACCAGATATTTTTTAGGGGGAATTTGTGTGTCGTTAAAGAGGCTTGTTATAGCAGGAAGGGGAAACGGAAGTCCTGATGATTATGTATCGCCGGTCTTTGCCAGATGCAGTGCATTTTGTGTGGTGGATTTCGGTGAGGACGGTGCAATGTCAAGCAGAGTCATATCAAACTCGGCAGTGGATCTTCCCGGAAGTGCAGGGATTGTTGCGGCTGACTCGGTTGTGGATCTCGGTGCCGATGCTGTTGTCGCAGGCGACTTTGGTACTGCTTCTACGCAGGTATTCTATAAATCCGGGATTAAGCAGTACATTGTTAAAGACACCACAATAAAACAGGCTGTTGATAAGATGTTATCAGGCGGGGGAGAGTGTGTTGACTGTGAGAGCATCATATCATCCAAAAGATTTGGTATGGGAAGAAATTTCGCTCCCAAACCAAAAAATTCCGGAATAAATGATTCATATAAATGTAAAACCTGCGGATGCACGATGCCCAGAAAGGAAGGCACAAAGCAGATGATGTGTCCAAACTGCAAAACGATGATGGAATAATAAATTTAAAAAACAAAAAGAAAAAACAGATTTTAAATTATCTCAGTCTTTTTTTGGCCTTAAGCTGTTTATTACAGATTCCATAAAATAAAGGCTCCCCTCAACTCCTGCAACCGGCATGTGAGAGAGCATCTTTATGTGCCTTATCGGGAATGTGAGGCCGACAAAAGGAATTTTTGGGAATTTTGCATATTCAAATGACGAGCCTATGATAATGTCCGGATTTTCGTTATCAATTGCCGATTTAATCGGTCTGATATTGTTTGTAATCTCTGCTGACAGACCTGTTTCTGTCTTTATATCCCTGTTCCTTGCACCTGCACAGACAATGTCTGCGTCCATGTATTTTTCAAGCATATCGCACGCAAATTCTGTGTAGCTTCCGGTTGAGAATACGGCGGCACGCGGGGGATCATATTTTCGCAGGAATTTATCGCCCGCTTTTGTGATAATCTCATCTGCCTCCTCTGTAAGACTCAAAACCGCATCCAAATCCGCATCCGGAAATATTTTCAAAAGTTCTGAAAATGTGGATTCAGTTGCAGAAAGACCTAAAATTCCAAATGTCTCTTCTGCAATGTCAGTGTTGTAGTCAGGATTTACGGATATGGAATATTTTGAAGGGTTCGTTGCGGCATCATATTTGTCATGGAAAAATGTGGTTCCCACAGAAATTTTTGCAAGGTTTAGAAGTCTCATTGCCTCGTTTAAGTTTCCCCTGTAAAAAGGGTCAAGAGAGCAGATGCCTTCTATATTTACAGTCTCTTTTGCATTATCGCATACGGGGTTAAGAGCTTTTATTGCGGATTTCCACCCACAGTCAAAGTCGCCGCGAAACCCTGCGACATCAACTGCAATTACATCGTAATCCGAAAGAATCTCAGATATATCCTCCCCCATAACAGACGGGACACATGTATTTATAACAGCGATTTTTGTGTAAAGCTGC